>DAOUCS010000112.1:0-1513 GCA_034431815.1 Dehalococcoidia bacterium | reverse complement strand
AGAACCCTCTCTTAACGTCAGTCTAGGATCGCCTAAGGCCACTCCACATCCGTAGCCACTACTGACCTTTGTGCTCGGCCAGCAATCCCAGGGCCAGCCTGCCGGCCTGCCTCCGGTTCGCCACGCCCAGCTTCGTGATCAGGTGCGCCACATGCGTCTCGACCGTCCGCCGGCTGATGCCCAGGGCTTCAGCGATCTCATCGTTGCTCAGCTGCAAGGCAAGCAGCTGCAGCACCTCGCGTTCCCGCCTGGTCAGGCCTTGCATTGCCATGGGCTCCTCCTTCTCCGTCCCGCTCCAGGGGGAGGACGCAAATACCAACGCGCTCGCACCATAATCCAATTCAGCAAGACGTTTCAACGATTCCGACGTCGCCGGCGCCGCCCTGGCGGCGACTTCAGGAAGCTCTGTCAGAGCCGGCTCCCGCACAGCCGGCCCCCATGTGTACCATGTCCCCGTGAGCGCCCGCGTAGCGCACCGCCGCGCCCTCCTCCTTGGTCTGGCCCTCACCCTTTGGTTCACCGCCGTCCAGGCCGCGGTCGGCCTCGCCGCGGGCTCCATCGCGCTCGTCTCCGATGCGGGCCACATGCTCACCGACTCCCTCGGCCTCGGCTTCGCCTGCCTTGCCGCAACCATCGCCGCCCGTCCGCCCGATGCCCGCCGAACCTTCGGCTACGCCCGCGTCGAAGTGCTCGCCGTGCCAGTCCACGTCGCCCTCCTCTTCACCATCGCCGGGTTCATCCTCTTCGAATCATTCCAGCGCCTGGGCGGCGACCACGAAATCGAAGCCGTCCCCGTCCTCGTCACCGGCCTCCTCGGCCTCGCCATCAACATCGTCGTCATCAACATCCTCCACGGTCACAGTCACCATAGCCTGAACGTCCGCGGCGCCCTGCTCGAAGCCCTCGCCGATGCCCTCGCCGCCATCCTCATTGCGGCGCTCGTCGTCCCGCGGGCTATCGGCCTCCTCCGGCAGGTCGCCGGCATCCTCATGGAGAGCGCCCCGCCCGGCCTCGACCCGCGCGAAATTGCCGCCGCCGCCAGCGAAGTCCGCGGCGTCTCCGGCCTCCACGATGTCCATGTCTGGAGCATCGCCCCCTCCTTCCCCGCGCTCAGCGCCCACGTCGAACTGAACGACGCCGGCTGCACCGAACACGTCCTTACCGACCTCGCCACCCTCCTTCGCGAGCGATTCGGCATCGGCCACGTCACCCTCCAGCCCGAGACGCCGGCCCTCCACCTCGCCATCGAGTGCTGCGCCAGCCCCGATGCCGGCCTCCTCACCCCCGACCACGCCCACCAGCCAGCATCGCGATGAACCGCCTCTCCCGCCGGGCGCTGCTCCTCGGCGGAGGGCTCGCCGCGGCAGGAGCTGCCACTGCCGGCCTCCTCGCCAGCCGACGGGGCTCGCCGCCGCCCGGGCAGCCGGCTCCGACCCCCGTTACAGGGCCATCGCCGGCCCCGGCTGGCGCGACGCCCTCGTCTCCGCCTCAGCCGCCCCGCGGCGGCACGACG
>DAOUCS010000111.1:0-9428 GCA_034431815.1 Dehalococcoidia bacterium | reverse complement strand
GCTCCCGCCGTTCCAGGTGATTACGAAGGTGAAGTCCCAGTTCTCCTTGTCAGGCGGCTCGCCGTCATCCTCGACCTCCTTGCAGACCTTTAGCGTCCGGCCCCTGATCTCCTTGTTGCGGAACTCGACCTCGACCGTCGAGCCGGTGGTGGGGCCGAAGGAGACCTGCGCAGTGGACCCACTGACCTCGCTGCTTCCCTCTACCACATACCTCGGGTAGCCGCTTTCGTCGCCGAGCCAGCCGTTCGGACGGCTGGACTGCTCCGTGACGGTCGCGGTCGTGCCGGCTGGGACCGGGAACTCCCGACAATCGCGGCCCGAGCGCTCGTCATCGGTCAGGGTGAAGGTCTGCGTCTGGTTCCCGTACGTGATCGTGAACGAGAACGTGCCTCCGTCGCGCTCCCCGTCCCCGTTCCCGACGACCTCCTTGCACACTTTAATTCTGCAATCGCTCGGCAGACGCGGCGCGGTGACGTCGTCGCTGTCGATTCGGACCCAGTAGCGGTCTTCGCCGGACCCAGCCTCCCGATACATGTAAATTTTCCCGCTGAACGATCCGGCTGGCCAGACGTCTACGAGGTTGAAAATGGTCCAGTAGTACGAGGACCCAGACGGCCGATTCGGGTCCAGTGAATCGTCGACGCCGAACCAATAGTAGGTGCTCGTCGTCGCCGGCTGCTGGCCGCTTTGGAATCCCTTGCCGTCGATGTTTCCGCCCGTGTATTGTTGGATGCCCCCGGACGTCCCCGACCCGGTCGAATAACCCGTCGACCAACTCGGGTCGTACGGTTGGCCTCCAACGACCACCTGTTCGATCACCACGAGGCGCTTTCCCTTGCCGCCCACATATCCGGCGTGGGCGCTCCAGCCGGCGCACGTACCGCTGACGCTGTACTCGTTGTGGTGGGCGAGCGCCAGAGGGACGCGCCAGACAATCGCCACCCCCGCGGCGGCGAGGATGACGAGGAGCGCAGCCGCGAGGGCGAAGCGGCCGCGCGCCGAAGTTGGAACCGATGGTGGGAGACTCATGGTTTCCGTCCTCCTGGAAGGGGAACTGGTGTTCAGGTACCCTGTCGAGTGGCGCTCAGCGCGCCGAAACCCTCCCCGTTGGCACGCCTACCCGCCGGTGCTCCTTTCCTCTGCTCTCCACTGGCTGCGTTTCACGATGCGTCCACTTCCACTCCGCATCGGTTTCCGCACCGTTGACCCCGAGTGGCAACACTCTACGGGGTTTCCCCGATCCAGCGCAATCCCTTCCCTGATAAGAAACGCGTTAGAGTTGCAGGTTGCGGAGAAGTCGTCAACAGGTGACGCGATCGGCCCCCGGCCCGCGACCTCCTCCGGCGCGGCCCGCCCTCGCCCCGAACCCGTTCCCCCATCCGGGGACGGCAGAGGGCCGCGCGAAACGCCCTCCCCTCGGGAAGCCGGCAGTTCGTGGCACGACGGAGAGGGCGGGAGGAACGCGGGAGGGAGCGAAAAGCTACAGCTTCTCCACCTGGAGGAAGTCGAGCTCCACGGGGGTCTCGCGGCCGAACATGTTCACGAGCACCTTCACCTTCCCCTTCTCGGTGTTGATCTCATCGACGGTGCCGACGAAGTCCTCGAAGGGGCCCTCGATGATGCGCACGGGCTGGCCCACCGTGAAGCCGACGCGCACGCGCGGCTGCTCGAGCCGCATCGTGCGAAGGATGTCGTTCACCTCCGCAGGCGAAAGGGGCACGGGCTGCGATCCGGAGCTGACGAAGCCGGTCACGCCCGGCGTGTTCCGGATGAGATGCCAGACGGAGTCGGATACCGGGTCGCCCTCTTTCAGCTCGATGGTCTGGACGAGGACGTAGCCGGGGAAGAGCTTCCGCTTGACGGTGCGACGCTGCCCCTCCCGGATCTCGATCTCGTCCTCGGTGGGGACGATGACGTGGAACACCTTGTCCTTGGCGTCCATCCGCTCGACGGTGGCTCGGATCGCCCGGGCGACCTTGTTCTCGTGCCCGCTGTAGGTGTGCACGAAGTACCACTTCCGGCCGGGAGCGTTGATCTCCTCGTCGGTGAGCTGGACCTGCTCGAACTCCTCCTCGGCCTCCTTGCGGCCGCGGGCCCGCTGCCGGGAAGCCGGGGGATCGTCGCCGATGGCGGAAAGGGCGTTGGCCTGCTCGTCCATGGCGTCCCTCGCTGACTACTGGAAGAAGAGCTGTTCGATGACCCAGCCGAAGAGGAGGTCGAAGCTCCCGAGGATGACCCCGACGACGACGGCGACGACGGCGACGACCATCGTGAGGTAGCGGGTTTCGGAGGCGGAGGGCCAGGTAACCTTCCGCAGCTCGGCGACGATGTCGGCGACGAAGCGCGGCTGGAGGCGAGCGAGGGCTGCGAGCGGGTTGCGCCGCCGGGGCTGGGGCCGGACGACAGGGGCCGCGCTCCGGGCGGCGATGGCGCCGTCGGCCGCGGGTGTGGCGGGGCGGACGGGCGTGCGGGGAGCCCGCTGGGGCGCGCGGCGGCGGGCGGAGCGTGCCATGCGGTTACCGCGTCTCCCGGAAGATGACGTGGCGGCGGAGGAGCGGGTGGTACTTCCGCAGCTCGAGCCGGCCAGGGTCGTTCCGGCGGTTCTTCGTCGTGGTGTACCGGTACGGCGGCCCCTCGGTCGCCTGCAGGTGAATGATGATGCGATCGCCCTTGGCTTTCTTCGCCATCGGGAACACCTCCTCCGCGCCCGGGGCGTGCGCGGCTACCCGGCTGCGCTATTTCAGGATCTTGGTGACGACGCCGGCGCCCACGGTGCGGCCCCCCTCGCGGATGGCGAACCGCTGCCCCTCCTCGCAGGCCACCGGCTGAATCAGCTCCACCGTCAGGTTCACGTTGTCCCCAGGCATCACCATCTCCACCCCCTCCGGCAGCCGAATCTCACCCGTCACGTCCGTCGTCCGCATGTAGAACTGCGGCCGATACCCAGAGAAGAACGGCGTGTGCCGCCCTCCCTCCTCCTTCGTCAACACGTACACCTGCGCCTCAAACGTCGTGTGCGGCGTGATGCTCCCAGGCTGCGCCAACACCTGCCCCCGCTCCACCTCGTCTCGCTCCACCCCACGCAGCAGACACCCAACGTTGTCCCCAGCTATCCCCTCGTCCAACACCTTCTTGAACATCTCCACACCCGTCACCGTCGTCCGCCGCGTCGGCCGCAACCCCACAATCTCCACCTCGTCCCCAACCTTCACCCGACCACGCTCAATCCGCCCCGTCACTACCGTCCCACGACCCTTGATCCCAAACACATCCTCAATCGGCATCAAAAACGGCTTCTCCACCGCACGCACCGGAGTCGGTATGTACTCATCCACCGCCTTCATTAACTCCCAAATACACCGATACTCCGGCGCATTCGGATCCGTCGACGTCGACTCCAACGCCTTCAACGCCGACCCACGTACAATCGGCACCTCATCCCCAGGAAACCCATACTGCTTCAGAAGATCCCGAAGCTCCATCTCCACTAAATCCAAGAGCTCCGGGTCCTCCATCATGTCGACCTTGTTCAAAAACACCACAATCGCCGGCACCTCTACCTGCCGCGCTAACAAAATGTGCTCCCGCGTCTGCGGCATCGGCCCCTCCGGCGCAGCCACCACCAAAATCGCCCCATCCATCTGCGCCGCACCAGTAATCATGTTCTTGATATAATCCGCATGCCCCGGACAATCCACATGGGCATAATGCCGCTTGTCCGTCTCGTACTCCACATGCGCAATCGCAATCGTAATCCCTCGCGCCCGCTCCTCCGGCGCATTGTCAATCGACTCGAACGGCCGAAACTCCGCCTCCCCCCTCAACGACAACACCTTCGTAATCGCCGCCGTCAACGTCGTCTTCCCATGATCCACATGCCCAATCGTCCCTACATTCACATGCGGCTTCGTTCGCTCAAACTTCGCCTTCGCCATGGGTCTCGCTACCTCCGGGCGGGAGAGATGGCGGCCTTTCGGGGGCCGGTCCCCTCGGGAGTATGCACCGGCAGCGGGTGAAACGCGACTCCGCCAAGCCGCTGCTGAAATGCCGAGGCTGGAGCCCTCATCCGGATTCGAACCGGAGACCTCGTTCTTACCAAGAACGCGCTCTGCCAACTGAGCTATGAGGGCTCACCGCGTCAACGACACGGCGCACGACGTCATGATAGGGCACGCCCGGCGTTGTGGGGAGTGTGCCATCCACCGACCCTTCACCCCCAGGCCGGCCGTTCCGACTACCAAAGCGAGAGGCACGGAGGAGAGCGATGGGGAGGACCGCACCTCGACCGTGGCAGCGGGCGCTGCGGAGCGCGCTCCCGGCCGCAGCGGTGGCGTACACGACCGGATACCTGGCCTGGCGGGCGGGGTGGAGCCTGAACCCGGAGGCGCCGCTCCTCTCCGCCCTCCTCTGGGGGGCCGAGGCCTTCGGCGCGGCGATGCTCGCCTCCTTCTGGTGGATGGTGCGGCGCCCCACCTACCCGGAGGCACCTGCTGCCCCACCCGGGTACTCGGTCGACGTCTTCGTCCCCACCTACGACGAGGACGCCGACGTCCTGGAGGCCACCCTCGCAGGCTGCGCGGCGATCCGCTACCCGCACCGCACCTACGTACTGGACGACGGGCGACGCCCCTGGCTGCCCGAGCTGTGTCGCCGGTACGGCGCCGAATACCTCACCCGGCCGGACAACCGCCACGCGAAGGCCGGAAACCTCAACGCCGCCCTCGCACGAACCTCCGGCGAATTCATCCTCGTCCTCGATGCCGACATGGTGCCGCGACCGGAGATCCTTGACCGGACGCTCGGGTTCTTCGCCGCCGACGAGCGGCTCGCCCTCGTTCAGCTGCCGCAGGAGTTCTACAACCGGGATTCGGTGCAGCACGACCGGAAGCACCCGGAGTGGCACGAACAGTCGCTCTTCTTCCACGTCATCCAGCCTGGGAAGAACGCCACGAACAGCGCTTTCTGGTGCGGGAGCCCGGCGGTGGTGCGCCGGAGTGCCCTCGAAGACGTCGGCGGGGTGGCAGTGGAGACGGTGACCGAGGACCTCCACACGACGGTGCGGCTGCACGCGCGCGGATGGAAGACGCTCTACCTCGACGAGGCGCTCGCCTTCGGGGTGGCGCCGCAGACCTACGTGGCCTACGCCGTCCAGCGGTACCGGTGGGCGCGGGGGACGTGGCAGCTCTACCTGGGAAAGGAGAGCCCGCTCTGGGTTCGCGGCCTCACGCCGGCGCAGCGCCTCTCCTACCTGGCGAGCTTCCTCGTCTACCTGGAGCCGCTCCAGAAGCTGGCCCTCGTTGCCCTGCCGCCTGCGATCGTGCTCACGGGGGAGCTCCCGATCCTGGCTCCCGTCCACTTCTACCTGGCGCTCTGGCTGCCGTACATCGGGCTCACGCTCGCGGCGGTCGCCGTCCTCAGCCGCGGGTGGTTCCGCCTCTTCCCGATGGAGCTGTACAGCTTCCTGCGGATGGTCGCCTTCCTCCAGGCGATGTTGGCCGTGGCCGTGCCCCGGTCGGCGCGGTTCCGCGTGACGCCGAAGCGCGTGCAACGCGGCCTCGAGGCGCAGGAGCGGCGGGCGATGCTCTGGCACGGGGCGGTGGTGGGCGGGCTGGCCGGCTCCCTCGCGTACTCCCTGGTGGAGCTCCTCCTGGGCAACGGCCGCCTCAGCCCCACTGCCTACGCCCTGGTCGCGTTCTGGGGTGGGTACGACGCGGCGATCCTGACAGCGGCGGTGGTGCACGTGCTCCGGCGCCGGCACGCGCGCACCGCCTACCGCTTCCGGGTCCGGCTCCCCGCGGCCGTCGAAGGAGGAGGCCGCCGCTGGCAGGCCGAAGTCCTCGACCTTAGCGTGCACGGAGCTCGGCTTCGAATCGAGGGCGAACCGGCGGACACGGCCGGCCACATCCTCACGCTCCCGCTCCCCCAAGGACGTGCCGCGGTGCTCATCGCCCGGGAAGCGTACCGCCGCCAGCGTGGGGGTTCCATCGAGGCCGGGGTGGAGTTCGTGCCTCCGGAGGGAATGGCCCGAAGGGCGCTGGTCGAGTTCCTCTTCGTCCGGGCGCCGCTCCTCGACGCTCCGCAACCTCGGGCCGCGTAAGGGGAACGCCTACCGGCGGAGCGCCGACGTCGCGGTAGGGGTGGTGGAGGGAGGAGGATTCGAACCCCCGTAGCGCTTTCGCGCGGCAGATTTACAGTCTGCTGCCATTAGCCACTCGGCCATCCCTCCACGCGCCGAGCCCGCACGGCGTGGAGCCCAGGAGGGGACTCGAACCCCTAACCGGCCGATTACAAATCGGCTGCGCTGCCATTGCGCCACCCGGGCCCGAGCCCGCGCTCCGCGCCGCGGAGCCGCCGGCGAAGGGCCGGCATCCTCCAGTATCCGGTCGACGGTGACCGCCCGCAAGGCACGCGCTCAGCGGCGGAACTCCCGGTTGACCCAGGCGCGGGCGATCCGGAGCTGCTCGAAGGTGACTCCGTCCCCTAGCAGCTCCTTCAGCGGGGCGAGGCGACCGATGGGGCCGCCGTTGGCGGCATGACGAACGCGGGCCAGGGTCGGCCCATCGACCCAGGGCGAGATGTCGCGCACGAAGCCGAGCTCGATGAGTTCGGCGAGGTGGTCGGCGATAGTGCCCGGAGAGAGCCCGCGCTGGCGGGCGACCGCCTCGATGTTGAGGCCCTGGCGGAGGAGCTCCCACGTCCGACGGACGGTGGCCGAAAGCCCTCCACCGAGGCCCTCCGACGCCTTTCCGGTTCGCGCACGGCCCCGCCCGACGCCCCTCGCTCCGCGTGCGGCCGTCGCGGCGGCGGCCGTAACCTGGAGGAAGGGCTCGCCGAAAGCGGTCCACTTGGCCCGGCCGACACCCGGCAGGGCCACCATTTCCGCCGGGGTTCGCGGCAGCCGAGCGGCCATCTCCCGCAGTGTGGCGTCGGAGAAGATGGCGTAGGGCGGAACGCCGCGGCTCTCGGCGATCTGCCGCCGCAGCCGTCGAAGGGCCTGGAAGACAGCCATCTCATCCCGCGCCGCGGCGTCGTCTCGCTCCGCTTCGCGGGGGGAGCACACGCTGCAGCGGCCGCACGCGATGGGGGCGTCCTCCTCCCCGAAGTAGCGGAGGACCTGGGCGCGGAGGCAGTCGCCGGCGCGCGCGTACTCCTCCATGGCCGCGAACTTCTCCAGGGCGTAGCGGCGGTGCTCTTCGACCATGGCGAGGTCGATGGCACGCTCGCCGGCGCTCGCGACCGCCCGGACCGAGAGCCCCCGGCGCTCCACGAGGCCGGAACGCTCCAGGGCGTGGACGGCAGCGTTCACCCCTGCCGCCTCCTCGGGAACCGCCTCGTCGAGCCGAACCCATTCGGGCGCTCGGGCCTCGATGGCGCGGTAGATCTCCCGGACGCGCTCCGCCGGGGGGTGTTCCCGCTCGATGAAGAAGAGCGGCACCCGGCGGTCGTTCGGCGTCCAGTAGAGGAGGCACTCCGCCGGCTCGCCGTCGCGTCCTGCGCGGCCCGCTTCCTGGTAGTACGCCTCGAGGGACTGGGGAAGGCCCGCGTGGACCACGAGCCGCACGTCCGGCTTGTCGATGCCCATCCCGAAGGCGCTGGTCGCGGCGATGACGCGCACGGCGTCGTTGACGAAGGCGTTCTGGACGCGCTCCCGCTCCTCGGCCGGCATGCCCGCGTGGTAGGCCGCGCAGTCGATCCGCCAGCGGGAGAGGTACTCGGCCACCGCTTCCGCCTGACGGCGGGTGGAGCAGTACACGATGGCCGAGCCCTCGCGGTGCTCCTTCAGCCGCCGGGCGACGGCCGCGAGGCGCTCGCGTTCGTTCGGGAAGCGCACCACACCGAGGCGGAGGTTCGGTCGGTCGAACCCCGCAACGCAGACCACGGGGTCCCGGAGGCCGAGCTCCCGGACGATGTCGGCACGGACACGGGCGTCGGCGGTGGCCGTGAGGGCAATGAGCGGCGGCTCGCCCGCGGCCGCGCGGGCAGCGGCGATGTCGCGATAGGAGGGGCGGAAGTCGTGCCCCCACTGGGACACGCAATGGGCTTCGTCGACCGCGAGCAAGCGAACCCGCAGCTGGCGCAGAGCGGCCGCGAATCGGGGGTCGGCGAAGCGCTCGGGTGCGACGTAGAGGAGCCGGACCTCCCCCCGGAGGGCCGCGCCGAGGACCGAAGCCTGCTCCTCCCGCTCGAGGGTGGAGTTGAGGGCAGCCACGGCGACGCCGTACTGGCGCAGAGCCGCCACCTGGTCGTGCATGAGGGCGAGCAGCGGCGACACGACGAGCACGAGGCCGTCCTCCGCGAGGAGGGCGGGAATCTGGTAGCAGAGCGACTTGCCGCCGCCGGTCGGCATGACCCCCAGGGCGTCGCGGCCAGCGAGCACGGCGCCGATGAGCTCCGCCTGACCGGGGCGAAATTCGGTGTAGCCGAAGACCTCCCGGAGGATGCGCCGAGCGGGGGCGAGCTCACGGGGCCCGGGCAGGCTGCGCGGTAGGGCGCTCACGGTGGGGAGAGTGTAGAACATTTGAGCGAATGCCGCGAGCAGCCGTAGCCCCGGCCCGTTGGTGGGCCAGGGCTACCGCTCCGCTCCTCGCAATGCCGACGAGCGCCGTACGGAAGACGGGCCAAGCCTAGTGGGTGCACTTCGGCGTCGGCACGGGCCGGCAGTACCGCCACCCCGGAGGAGCTTCCAGGAGAGCAGAACCGTCACCCCGGAGGTAGGGAAGGATGACGTCGTCCCCGTCTCGGTAGGCGATACGCACTCCCTCCGCGGGAGCAACCGTGGGGCGGTCGAAGCCGTCCGGCGTATCCGTCCGCGCCATCGCGAACGGCACGGGTGCGGTCGACGCGAACGTCAGCACCGCTGCGGCCAGGCTGCCGAGAAGTACACTCCGCATCGTATCGAGCATTTCCTTCGTTGGTGGTGAGCGCAGCTTCCGTGAAGGAAGACCGGCGAGGCGCTCGACGATTACGGGATCGAGGACGCATGCGGCCGGTGCGGAGTCCCCAGCGCCGCCCCGCCGCCCGAGCAGGCCGCGCGCTCTTCGCTCCTTCGACCCCGACGGCGGCCGTGCGCCGATCCTTCCCCACCGGCCGAGGTGAAGTACCATCCCTTCGTGGAGACGCCGATCATCCGGCCGGCGACGGAGGCCGACCTCGCCGCCATCGACGCCATCTACAACGCGGAGATCCTCACCGGGGTCGCCACCTGGGACCTCGAGCCGTGGAGCCCCGAACGGCGGCGCCGCTGGTTCGCCGAACACGCTGCCGACCCGACCCAGCCGGTGCTCGTGGCCGACGCCGGAGGCGCGGTGGTGGGGTTCGCTTACCTTTCGAAGGTGAGCGACAAAGGGGGGTGGCGGTTCACACGGGAGGACACGATCTACGTGCACCCGGACTGGCAGGGGAAGGGGGTCGGGCGGGCGCTCCTCGCC
>DAOUCS010000110.1:0-2502 GCA_034431815.1 Dehalococcoidia bacterium | reverse complement strand
GTTTCGGAGCTGGTGCTGGCCATCCAGACGGTGCACCGGGGGAACAGCTACTTCTCGAGCGCGCTGAGTGAGGGGTTCGACCTGGCGGAGGTGCTGTACCAGGCGAAGCGTTCGGACCAGCGGAACGGGATGGAGACGCTGACCAGCCGGGAGCGCGAGGTGCTGCAGCTGATCGCGGAGGGATACACGAACCAGGGGATTGCGAACGAGCTGTACATCTCGGTGAAGACGGTGGAGGCCCACAAGGCGCACATTATGGCGAAGCTGCACGCGCGGAACCGCACCGACCTGATCCGGTATGCCATTCGGAAGGGGATTGTCCGGCTGGAGAGCGTGGACGAGGCGCAGGCGATGCTGGACGAGACGGAGGCGGCGGCGGGTTAGGCTTCCGGCGGCAGCAGGAACGCGAGAAGGGGCCCCTTGCCGGGGCCCCTTTTTTGTTGGCGGCGACGCGGGGGTAATGCCGCGGCGGGTTCAGCCGATGCCGGCGAGGCGCTTGCGCTTCTGCGCGACGTAATCGACGAGGATGTATTCGCCGAGCTTATCGGGGGTGGTGTAGAAGACGCGGCCCTTGTTGATCCGGGCGACCTGGTTGACGAATTCTTTGAGGTAGTAGTTGCGGTCGAGCATGAAGGTGTTGATGGTGATGCGTTTCTGGGTGCAGCGCTTCACTTCCTTCAGGGTCTCGCGGATGGTGATGGGGCTGGGCGGGTAGGCGAAGTAGGAGCGGCCGCGTTCGAGGTGGGCGGTGGGTTCGCCGTCGGAGATCATGATGATCTGGCGGGTGCCCTGGGTGTGCTTTGCGAGGAGCCGCTGGGCGATTATGAGGGCGTGGTGCATGTTCGTGCCGAGGACGGATTCGTCCCAGCGGACGTAGGGAAGTTCATCGGCCTTGAGTTCGCGGGCGTAGGCGCTGAAGCCGATGATGTAGAGGCTATCGCGCTGGTACTGGGAGGAGATGAGGTTGTTGAGGGCCATGGCGACCTTCTTGGCGGCCTGGAATGAGCCGCGGAGGGCCATGGACCAGCTGAGGTCGAGCATGATGACGGTGGCGGTCTGGGTGAGGAGTTCGGTGCGGGCGACCTCGAAGTCATCGGGGCGAAGGCGGAGCGGTGTGCCGGGGCCTTCGCGGTACATCGAGTTCATCATGGTCTTCTGGATGTCGAGGTAGAAGGGGTCGCCGAACTCGTAGGGCTTGGTGGTGTCGGTACGTTCGCCGCCGGTGCCGGTTTCGCGGACTTCGTGCTTGCCGAAGGAATCGGCCTTGAGCTGCTGGTAGATTTCGACGAGGGCGCGCTGGCCGATTTTGCGGGTGCCGCGGGGGGTGAGCTCCCACTGGTTGCCCTTCTTCCGGATGTAGCCGGCTTCTTCGAGGATTTCGAGGAACTGCTTGAGCTGTTCGAGGGTTTCGCGGGCTTCGGGGCCGAGGAGCTCTTCGAGTTTGTCGGCGTCGATGTCGTCGATGTCGCCGCCGTACTGGGTGCGTTCGAGCTGGCGTTCGAGCTCGTCGATGGACTGCATCTGGTCCATGAGGCGCATGGCGGACTGGAGGTCGAGCTCTTCGTCGCCGCGGAAGGGGTACTGGTTGCGCAGGTCGCGCATGGGGTAGAGGTATTCGAGGTTTTGGGCGAGTTCGGAGAGGGCCTGCTGGAGCTCGGGGTCGCCGACCTTGTCGGAGAGGAGGTCCTGGAGCTGCTGGCGGAGGTCGCCGGGGAGGGAATCGAGGAGGGACTGCATCTGTCCCATCTGGTGCTGCATTTGCTGGATGAGTTCATCGAGCGACTGCGGGGGGTTATCGCCGAAGAGGTCGCCGTATTTCTGCATGAACTCATCGAAGTTGGGCTCCTTGCCGGCCATGCGGTCCTGGAGCATCTGGTTGAGGTCGCGCACCATGTCCTTCATGCGCTGGAGGTCTTCGGGGGACATGTTGGCGATCTGGTTGTAGAGGTCCTTGAAGAAGGTATCGAGCATGGCCTTCTTCAGGGATTCGAGGAGTTCGTTGAATTTCTGCTGGGCCTCTGGGTCCATGAACTCGTAGTTCTGGAGCTGGCGGACCTGGCCGGCGACGTCTTCGGGGAGGTTCTGGAGGAACTCCTTCTTTTTGCTGGCGATGTTGCGGAGCATCTCGGCAAATTCGCGGGGCGGCGTGGGAGCGGATTCGCCGGGCTGGCCGGGCTGCTGCTGGCCGCCTTGCTGCTGCTCCCCGGACGGCTGCTGCTGGCCGTGCTGGCCGGCGGGCGATTGCTGAGCTTCGGCGCCGGGCTGCTGCCGACCCTGGGGTGGTTGGTGGCCCTGCTGGCCTTCCTGCCCGGCGGTTTCGGCCTCCTGGAGGCGCCGGTCGAGGGTGGAGCGTTCGAGGTCGAGGATTTCGTCGAGCTGCCGCTTGAGGTCATCGAAGATGGAGGAGAGGGTGAAGCGGTCGAGCTGCTGGCGGCGCTGCTGGCGAAGCTGCTGGAGGAGGTCGCGGAGGCCCTGCATGCGCTGGCCCATGGGGTTGCGCAT
>DAOUCS010000109.1:0-1676 GCA_034431815.1 Dehalococcoidia bacterium | reverse complement strand
CGGTTTCGTCCGCCTCAAGGCGCTCCACTACGACGGTCGGCTCTACGTCCGGGTCCAGTGGAGCGATGCAACCGAAAACGCCAGCGCAGCCCGCGTCCAGGACTTTTCCGATGCCGTCGCGCTCGAATTCCCCTCCCGGAGCGCCTCGACCGTCCCCTCGGTGTGCATGGGCCAGCCCGATGCCGGCGTAAACATCTGGTACTGGCGGGCTGACTCGGAAGGCACGCCCTTCGACCTCGCCGCCGTCCATCCCAACATGCACGTCGATGGCTACCCCTTCACCGACGACACCTTCTTCACCGCCCGCGCAGCCGGCAACCCGGTAGCTGCCGCCTCCTCCGTCCAAACGCTCACCTCGCACCTCTTCGGGAACCTGACCACCTCGCCGGTTCAGGATGCCCGCGGCCTCGGGAAGCGTGTCGAAAACGGCTGGGCTGTCGTCTTCTCCCGCGAGTTCACCAGCCAGGGGCCCGACCACGCTGACTTCGCACCCGGTACCCGCACCGACCTCGCCGTCGCCGTCTGGGATGGCGCGAACCAGGAGCGCGACGGCATGAAGTCCGTCAGCCAGTTCATCACCTTCCAGGTCGCAGCCGCCGGGCTCCCGGGCTCCGGAGGCGGAGTCGATGCCCGCTTCGTCGCGCTCGCCGTCATCCTCTTCCTCGGTCTCGCCGGCATCGGCGTCGGCCTCGCCCTGTACGGTATCAGCGAAAGGCCACGGTGACCGGATGCCCCGCCTCCAGGCCCCGCCGCCTCATCGGCTCAGTCTCCAAGCCTTTCTCCCCTGGCTCGTCGGCTCCGTCCTGGTGGAACTGCTCGTCCTCCGGAGCGGCACACGGCTCGCGGTCCACATCCCCGCTGGCGAGGCCCTGCGCGAGCCATACCTCATCGGAGCGGCCATCGGACGATTCGCGTTCTTCCTCGCACTCGTCCTTGCGATGCTCGTCGCCCTCCTGGCCATCCGGGCGCTCGTGCGGGCAGCGACCGCCCCCGCCGTGGTAGCTGCTACCCTCTTCGGGACCTTCCTGCTGGCGGCAGTCGGCGCCAACCGCTTCGATGACCTCCGGCCCTACGCCGACCTCCTCACCGGCCTGGCAGCCGCAGCGCTCGCATCAGCCGCGGCGGTCCGCCTGGGAGCGGCCCGCGCCTTGCCCTTCCTTCTTGCAGCCGCCGCCGTCCTCGCCGGGGCGGGCTACTCGATTGTCCAGTCCGAACCGGCACTGCCGCTCGCCGCTGGTCGACCGTTGCTTACAGCCGTTGAGATCTTCGCGGTCGGCGCCATGATGGCCGCGCCCCTCGCCGCTGGCAGCTGGCCCGACTGGTGGGCCCGGGCAGCCGCCGTTGCGGTGGGCCTCGTCGTCCTCGTCGTGGTGGCTGCACCGCCGTCCAGCGGCCGCATCCTCCTCCTCTGGAACACCGGCCTGAGCACGCAGCTGCCTGCACCGGCCTATGCGCTGGGTTCAGCCGGCGCAGCTGCAGCCATAGTCCACGCGCTCCGTTCCGGCCAGCGGTCCCTGGCGCTCTCCGTGCTCCTCCTCATCGGCGGTGGCTTCGGTATCCACAACACGTACCAGTCGCTCCTCGTGCTCACCGCCCTGGCCGCGGCAGCCGACCCGGGCCCGCTCGCAGGCGCCGAAATGCTCACGGCCGAATCGGCCCCGGCACGCCGTCTGGCG
>DAOUCS010000108.1:0-17477 GCA_034431815.1 Dehalococcoidia bacterium | reverse complement strand
CCCGCTGCGGCCCCGTCTGTCTTCGGCTGCCGCGATCAGCTTGCCGCGGCCGCCCGAGCCGCCTCGACGACCTTTTCCGCGGCCTCGCCGAGCTCAGCTGCACGGATGACGGAGATGCCCGCCTCGCGGAGGAGCGCCTCGCCCTCGGCAAGGTTCGTCCCCACGAGCCGCATGACGATGGGGACGCGGATCTCCATCTGGCGGAAGGCGTCGATGACGCCCTGGGCAATGATGTCGACCCTGGCCATGCCCCCGAAGATGTTGATGAGGATGGCTTTCACGGACGGGTCTTCGAGGATGACGCGGATGGCGTTCACCACGCGCTGAGGATCGTTGACGGTGCCGATGTCGAGGAAGTTCGCCGGCTCCCCTCCCGCGAGCTTGATGACATCCATCGTGGCCATGGCCAGGCCCGCACCGTTCACGATGCAGCCGATGTTGCCCTCAAGCTTGATGTAGTTCGCGATGCCGAGCTCTTGCGCGCGCACCTCGAGCGGGTCCTCTTGCTCCCGGTCGCGCAGCGCCGCCAGGTCCTGCCGGCGGAAGAGGGCGTTATCGTCGAGGTTGAATTTAGCGTCCAGGGCCAGGAGCCGCCCATCGGCAGTCACCACCAGGGGGTTGACCTCCACCAAGCTGGCATCGTTCTCGACAAGGCACCGGTAGAGGCCTTCGGCGAGTTTCGAGAGCTGGGCGGCGAGGTCGGGCTCGGCAAGGCCGAGCCGGGCAGCAAGGACGCGGCCAACGTAAGGCTGATACCCCGCGGCCGGGTTCACGGGAAGGCGGACGATGGCATCGGGATTCCGCCGCGCCACCACCTCGATCTCTTGGCCGCCCTCGCTCGACGCGAGGATGAGAGGAGAGGCCGTCGCCCCGTCCACGATGACGGAGAAGTAGAATTCGCGGACGACGGCGGATTGCTCTTCCACGAGCACGCGGCGGACGGGCTTCCCCTCGGGGCCCGTCTGGATGGAGACGAGGACGTTGCCGAGGATGTTCGCCGCTTCCCGTTCCGCCTCGTCCGGTGAGTCGACGAGGCGAACGCCGCCGACGCGGGGGCCTCGCACCTGACCCTCATGATTGGCAGGGTCGCTGATGAGGTTCCGGTACATTGCCGGCGCCTCTTCGGGTGACACGATGCGCCCCTTTCCTCGGCCGCCGGCGTGGATCTGGGCCTTGATGACGGCCTTGCCACCCAACTCTTCGGCAACGGCGCGCGCCTCTGCCGGAGTGGAAGCGACCCGCCCGCGAGGCACCGGCACGCCGTAGCGCGCGAACAGCTCTTTCGCCTGGTACTCGTGGATCTTCACACGCGACTCCGGAGGGAACTGGGACTGAGGGAAGCCTACCAGCGTCGCGGCCTAGGTTGAACCGCCCGCGAAAGCTCATCAGCGGAGAGGGTGGGATTCGAACCCACGGAGGCGAACGCCTCGGCCGTTTTCAAGACGGCTCCCTTCAACCACTCGGGCACCTCTCCGAGAGCCATTGTACGGCCAGCGGCGTTAGCACTCTTGACGTTGGAGTGCTAACGCCGAGAGAATGAAGCCGACGTTCGGAGAGCACAGCCCAGCGGGGGAGGAGAGGATGCCGACCTACGAGTACCAGTGCCAGGAGTGCGGGGCGACCTACGAGCTGCAGGAGAGCTTCACGGCCGCCTCGATGCACACCTGCCGAAAGTGCGAGCGGGGAACGGCGAAGCGGGTGCTCCACGCCCCGCGGATCGTCTTCAAGGGCAGCGGCTTCTACGTCACCGACAACCGGAAGGGTTCGCCTTCCGACTCCGACTCCTCCAGCGAGAGCGTGAAGTCGGAGTCGGCTGCCTCCTAGGGTCCGAGTACCTTTCGTTCAGCTCAAGTGAACAATCTTTAGAGGGAGCGCAGGGGAGGGTATACTCGCCCCGAGTTGAGCGTGAGTGAACGAGCTCGGGGGGTTCATCCTCGCGGCGCCGCGGCCCGGCGCCGCATCCTGGCCGCGGCGCTGGAGCTTTTCCTTTCGGAAGGCTACGAAGCGGCAACGGTGCGCGCCATCGGTCGCCGCGCAGGCGTTTCGGATTCGGCGCTGTACTACTACTTCGAAAGCAAGGCGGCCATCCTCGAAGCCCTCCTCGTGGAGCCCCAGTGGCCGTATCCGGAGCGCGCCATCCGCACCCCGGCGGACCTCCGTCAGCTCGCCCTCGACCAGTTCTCCGCGTGGCTACAGAACGCCTCGCTCGTCCGCCTCACCGTGCGGGAGGCACTCGCCGGTCAGCCCCTGGCGCGCCACTTCTCGATCCGGATGACCGAGCTGGCGGAGCAGCGGATTTGCGATGCGGCAGCACACGTCTTCCCTCGCGACGAAGCGACGTCCATTTGCGAAGCGCTCGACGCGGTCCGCTTCGGCGCCATCGCCGACGCCCTCCTCCACGCTGTCGACCAGCTCGAACGGTACGCTTCCTCAGAGGAGTACCGCGCTTGGCTGGCGTCGCTGGTCGACCTGATCCTTCCGGACGCGGGTTCCGACAAGGCCGCTGCCACCGTCATCCCGTTCCCCCGGGCGGCCGAGCCTCGCCTCAATGAAGGCGACCCGCAACCACCGGCCGACGATGCGGGCAGCAGGCCGCGCGAGTTCGCCCCTGCCCCGCCCCGGGAGCGGGGGAACCAGCACACGCGGCAGCGGATCCTGCAGGCGGCGGCAGCGCTCTTCGCCGAACGCGGGTTCGATGGCACGTCGATGAAGGCGCTCGCCGCGCGCGTGGGCCTCTCCGACGCCGCGCTCTACTACTACTTCCGCTCCAAGCACGAAGTGCTCGAAGCGCTGTGGGACATTCCCGAGATTCGGCGCTTCGGCGGTGCCGACCGGCCCGGCCTCCCTCCGACACTCGCCGATCTCGTCGATGCCGCAGCGGAGACCATCGCCGCCCAGGACCCTATCATCCGCCTCACGGCCGTGCGCACGCTCTCCGGCGACCGCACCGCCCGGTCCCTGCGGGAGTACACCCTCGCCCGGTGGAGGCAGTACCTCCTCCACTGGCTGGAACGCCGCCTCGCCTTGCCGCCCGGCCGCCGGGAGCGCGTGGCCGACGCCCTCACGCTCGCGATTCTGGGGACAGTCTACCCGGCGCAGATTCGGTACGGGACGGACGCGCCATCGTACTTCCGCAGTCCCGAGTACCGCAGCAAGCTGGTCGGGATCGCAGAGCTGCTCGCGGGGAGAAGCGCGTGCTAGCGGCCGGGAGTCGGTGCTGCGAATGCGGCTGGTGATCCAGCGCGTGAGCCGCGCGAACGTCACCGTGGCCGGCGAGCAGGTCGCCGCCATTGGAGCGGGCCTGGTGGTGCTGGTCGGGATCCGCCGCGGCGACACGGAGCAAACCGCCCGCCAGCTGGCAAGGAAGACCGTCGACTTGCGTATCTTCGACGACGCGGCGGGGCTGATGAACCGGTCGCTCCTGGAGACGGGCGGCGAGCTGCTCGCCGTCAGTCAATTCACCTTGTACGCGGATGCCCGGCGCGGCCGGCGCCCGTCGTTCGCCGATGCGGCGCCGGCGGAGGAAGCGCGGCCGGTCTTCGATGCGTTCTGCGCAGCCGTGGAAGAGGCCGGCGCGCCCTGCCGGCGAGGAGTGTTCGGCGCCGAGATGCGCGTGGAGCTCGTGAACGACGGGCCGGTGACGATCGTCCTCGACTCCGACGAACTGGCACGTCCGCGCCGCCAACGCAATCATGTGGGAAAGCCCTGAGCGGCACGAACACCTGCGGGGACCAGCCGATGCGGATGTCCCGATTCGTCGTAAGGACGCTGCGGGAGGCGCCCGCCGAAGCGGAGACGCCGAGCCACCGTCTCCTGCTCCGCGCGGGGCTCGTCGTCCCCCTGGCAGCCGGCCTCTACTGCTTCACGCCTTTTGGTTGGCGGGTCGCCAGGCGCGTCGAGGCCATCATCCGCGAAGAGATGGACCGCTCGGGCGCCCTCGAGGTTCACCTTCCAGCGCTCCAGCCGATCGAGCTCTGGCAGCAATCGGGGCGGGACCGCGCCTTCGGCCCGGTGCTGTTCCGCCTTCAGGACCGGCGCGAGCGGTGGTTCGCCCTCGGCCCCACGCACGAAGAGGTGGTGAGCTTCCTCGCCGCTCGCCACATCCAGAGCTACCGCGACCTTCCGTTCACCCTCTACCAGATCCAGACGAAATTCCGCGACGAGATTCGGCCGCGCGGCGGTCTCATCCGCTTGCGCGAGTTCATCATGATGGATGCCTACAGCTTCGACGCCGACTGGGAGGGGCTCGACCGCTCGTACGACGCCGCCTTCCAGGCATACCTGCGAATCTTCGCGCGGGCAGGTATCCCCGTTATCGCCGTCGAGGCGGATTCCGGCGCCATCGGGGGCAAGGACAGCCAGGAGTTCATGTACCTGACGGAGGTCGGCGAGGACACGATCCTTCGCTGCGAGCGCTGCGGCTACGCGGCGAACGCCGAAAAGGCCGATTTTCGGCGGCCGCCGCCGATTCCCGGCGACCCCCGGCCACTCGAGAAGGTTGCCACTCCGGGAGCATCGACCATTGCCGAACTGGCGGCGTTCCTCGGCATCGAGCCGCGCGCGACCTGCAAAGCCGTCTTCTACGAGGCCGACGGGCGTCCGGTGTTCGTGGCCATCCGCGGCGACCTCGACGTGAACGACGTGAAGCTGAAGAACACGCTGAAGGCGAAGGACCTCGCTCCCATGGGAGACGAGGCGGTTCGGCGCGCCGGCCTCGTCGCAGGGTATGCATCGGCCGTCGGCCTGCCAGCAGGCATCCTCGTCGTGGCAGACGAGAGCGTCGTCGACGCCCCGAACCTGGTCGCCGGCGCGAACGAGCCCGGGTACCACCTCCTGAACACGAACTACGGACGGGACTGGCGGGCCGATATCGTGGCCGACATCGCCCTGGCCCGAGCCGGCGACGGCTGCCCGCGCTGCGAGGGCACGCTGGAGACCCGCCGCGGCATCGAGATGGGGCACGTCTTCAAGCTGGGCACCGTGTACGCCGAGTCGATGGATGTCCGCTACCTCGACGAGCACGGAGAACAGCGGCCGGTCGTGATGGGCTGCTACGGAATCGGCCTGGAGCGCATGATCGCCGCCTGCATCGAGGCGAACCACGACGAGGACGGGATCATCTGGCCTCCCGATGTCACCCCGTTCGATGCCCATGTCGTAGTGCTCAACGGCGATCGTCCCGAGGTGGCCGAGACGCTTGCCTCGCTCGAGGCCAGCTTCGCGACTGCCGGCATGGAGCCGCTGGTCGACGACCGGGACGAGTCGGCGGGAATTAAGTTCAAGGACGCGGACCTTTTGGGCATTCCCGTCAGGGTAACGGTGAGCCCCCGCGCCCTCCAGCAGGGGGGCGTGGAGGTGCGGCGGCGGCGGACGGGCGAGACGCGCATCGTTCCCGCGGGCGAAGCGGTGCAGGCAGTGCGAACGATTTTGGAGGAGGAGGCAGGGGCAGTCGGAGCCGCTCGAACCCTTGCGCCGTGATGCTATACTTCACGGGTAGGCAGACCTGAGACAGGTGGGCTCTGGCCCACCTTTTTGTTGGAGCTATGAAGAACGAGTTCTTGCTCGCTATCAGCCAGCTCGCCGCGGAGAAGAACCTGCCCAAGGAAGTGGTCATCGAGGCGGTAGAGGCCGCGTTGGCCGCTGCCTACCGCCGGGACGGGGAGAACACGCCCAATCTTTACGTCAAGATCGACCCGGACACCGGCGAGATCCGCGCGTACCAGCAGCGCGTCGTCGTCGAAGAAGTCTCGGACCCGCAAGTGGAGATCTCAGTGGCAGACGCGCGGCGGTACAAGCGGGACGCGAAGCCGGGCGACATCCTCGACTTCGAGATGAAGCTCCCGCAGAACGCCGGGCGCATCGCTGCGCAGACCGCGAAGCAGGTGGTCCTGCAGCGCCTGCGCGAAGCGGAGCGGGAGGCCATCTACGAAGAGTACGCCGGCAAGGAAGGCGAACTCGTCGTCGGGACGGTGCAGCGCATCGACCCGCGCCAAGCGCTTTTGGTCATCGGTCGGGGGACGGAGGCCGTGCTGCCGGCGTCGGAGCAGGTACGGAACGAGCATCTCCGGCCCGGCCAGCGGGTGAAGGTCGTCATCCTCGAGGTCCTGCGCTCCGCGAAGGGTCCGCAAATCATCGTGAGCCGCGCGCACCGGAACCTCCTGCGGCGGCTCTTCGAGATGGAAGTCCCAGAAATCGCGAACGGCCTCGTCGAGATCAAATCGATCGCACGCGAGGCCGGCTATCGAAGCAAGGTGGCTGTCCACGCCCGGGATGTGAGCGTCGACCCGATTGGCGCCTGCGTTGGCCTGCGGGGCACGCGCATTCAGAACATCGTTAACGAGCTGAACGGCGAGCGGATCGACGTCATCAAGTGGGACCCGAACCCGGCAAACTTCGTGGCAAACGCCCTAAGCCCCGCCCAAGTGCTCGACGTGGAAGTGCACCCCCAAGAGCGGCGGGCGGTGGTCATCGTGCCCGACAAGATGCTTTCCCTCGCCATCGGCAAAGAGGGCCAGAACGCGCGCCTCGCGGCCAAGCTGACAGGCTGGCGCATCGACATCCACAGCCAGTCGGCGATGGAGCGCGCGGCGGCGGGCACGGCGCCCGAGGCGCCCTCCACGTTCGTGCCGTACCAGCCGGGCGAGGAGCCGGACATCGATTTGGTGGCGGAGGAAGCGCCGCCCGCGCCGACTGCTGCCGCAGCCGAACGGCCCGCGGCTACCGTGGCCGAGGCCGCGCCGGCGCGAGAGGCCCCAGCCCCAGCGCCCGAGCCTGAGCCCGAGGAGGAGTTCAGCTTCGCCGCCGCAATCGCCGAGATGGAAGTGCCCGACCGCGAGGAGCGCGAGTCGGAAGAGTACGGGATCGAGGATTTCGAGGAGGAAGAGGAGGAGTACGAGATCCCTGTCGCAATCGTCGAAGAGGAGCGGCCGAAGGCCCTGCGGTTTGCGGAGGAGATCCTCCCGCAGGTCGAAGAGGAGGAAACGCCGAAGAAAGCCAAGAAGAAGCGGAAGGGCCCGCGGCCGCGGCTCGAAGAAGACTTCGACGAGATGGAGGAGATCGACTACCACGGCCGAATCCACTGAGGGAGCGCCATGGTTCGCGGCCGGGGCCCCCGAACCAAGCACGTGCCGATCCGCACGTGCATCGGCTGCCAGCAGGAAGCCCCCAAGCGGGAGCTGCTTCGCATCGTCCGAACACCGGCAGGACGAGTGGCCGTCGACCCGACTGGCCGCATGCCAGGCAGGGGGGCGTACCTCCACCCTCAGCGGGCGTGCTGGGAGAAAGCGCTGAAACGCGGTAGCATAAGGTACGCACTCAAGATCACCCCGGCACCTGACGATGTCGAGGCGCTGCGAGCGTTCGGCATGAGCCTGCCGGAAGACAAAGGCGACGACGCTCCATGACCTCACGCACGACCTCGCAGACGAAGACTCAGCAGACGAAGACCGTCCGCATCCCCGACGCGCTGACGGTAAAGGAGCTCGGCGACATCCTCGGCGTGTCGCCCATCGAAGTCATCAAGCGGCTGATGACGCACGGAATCATGGCGGCACTGAACAACACCATCGACTTCCGCGCCGCTGAGCTCGTCGCGAAGGATCTCGGCTTCACTGTCGCGCTCGAAGAGCCGGAGATCGAGCCCGTGCGGGAGGAGCCGGTCCTTCCCGACGACGAGGAGCCGGACGACCCCTCCCAGCTCGTCGAGCGGCCGCCGGTGGTGACCGTGCTCGGCCACGTTGACCACGGCAAGACCTCGCTCCTCGACGCGATTCGAAAGACCCGCGTTGCCGCGAGCGAGGCGGGCGGCATCACCCAGCACATCGGCGCCTATCAGGTCACGCGGAACGGGAAGACGATCACGTTCATCGACACGCCCGGCCACGCCGCCTTCACCGCGATGCGCGCCCGCGGCGCCCGCGTAACCGACATCGCCGTCCTCGTCGTGGCCGCAGACGACGGGGTGATGCCCCAAACCGTGGAGGCCATCAACCACGCCAAAGCGGCGAACGTACCCATCATCGTCGCCATCAACAAGATAGACCTGCCCCAGGCGAACCCCGACCGCGTCAAGCAGCAGCTCCTCGAGCACGGCGTGGTCGTGGAGGAGTACGGCGGCGACTCCCTCGCGGTCGAGGTCTCGGCGGTCAAGGGCACCGGCATCGACGACCTGCTGGAGGCGATCAACCTCGTCGCCGAGCTGCAGGAACTGAAGGCGAACCCCAACCGCCCGGCGAGCGGGTATGTGATCGAGGCGAAGCTGGACACGAGCCGCGGGCCTGTGGCCACCCTCCTCGTCAAGAACGGCACCCTCCGGCGGGGGGACGCGCTCGTCGCCGGGGAGGCTCCCGGGAAGGTGCGCGCAATGTTCGACGAGAACGGCCGGCAGGTGAACGAAGCCGGACCTTCCAAGCCTGTTCAGGTGATGGGCCTCGAACAGGTACCGGAGGCAGGCGACCGTTTCCGCGTCGTGGCCGACGAGAAGACCGCGCGGCAGATCGCAGAGGAGCGCAGGCGAGAACGCGAGGCGCGCGAGCAGACCCACGCCCACGTCGCCCTCGACACGCTGTTCAACGAGATCAGCGCCGGCAAGCTGAAGGAACTCGTCCTCATCGTCAAGGCCGACGTCCACGGCAGCGTCGAAGCCATCAAGACCGCGCTCGAGGGCTTGAGCACGCCCGAAGTGAAGGTACGGATCATCCACGCGGCGCCGGGCCCCGTCACCGACTCGGACGTGATGCTGGCCGAGGCATCGCGCGGGATCATCATCGCCTTCAACACGCGCATCGAGCCGACGGCGAAGAAGCGGGCCGAACAGTCCGGCATCGAGATCCGGAGCTTCCGCATCATCTACGAGCTCATCGACGCGGTGCAGCAAGCCCTCACCGGCATGTACGAACCGGTGTTCGAGACCGTCGTCGACGGCCACGCGGAGGTCCGGGCCGTGTTCAAGTCGAGCCGGGTCGGCCAGATCGCCGGTTGCTACGTCACCGACGGCACGATCCGCCGCGGCAGCTGGGTGCGCGTGCTACGCAACGGCGAGGAGATCGCTCGGGGGCGGTGCGAATCGCTCAAGCGTTTCAAGGACGACGTCCGCGAGGTCCAGGCCGGCTACGAGTGCGGCCTCACCATCGGCGGCTTCGACAAGTTCCAGGAAGGGGACATCCTCGAGTTCTACCACGAAGAGCGCGTGCGGTAAGTCCGCCTCCGCGCCCGGAGGGGGTGAGGCGATGAGCAGGCGGACCGAACGTGTCAGTGAGCTCCTCCGCCAGGAGCTGAGCGAGCTGCTCGTGCGAGGCGTGAAGGACCCGCGGGTTGAGCACGGTCTCGTCTCGGTAACGGCGGTCGACGTTTCGCCCGACCTCCGCTACGCGACGGTGTACGTCTCCCACCTCGGCAGCGAGGAGGAGCGGGCTGAGGTCCTCGAAGGACTGGAGCACGCCGCAACCTACCTGCACAATGAGCTGGTGCGCCGCCTCTCGTTGAAGCACGTCCCCCGGCTCCGGTTCCGTTTCGATCCCTCGATCGAGCGGGGGGCACGGCTCTCCGTGCTCATCCGCCAACTTTCTTCGAAGGACGCCGAGCCGGAGCATGACGCGTAGGCAGCCGCAGCGCGACACCCTCCACGGCGTACTCCTTGTCGACAAGCCCCCGGCGTGGACGAGCCACGACGTGGTGGCGAAGGTCCGCCGGCTCAGCGGGCAGCGCCGAATCGGACACACCGGAACGCTGGATCCCAACGCGACCGGCCTCCTGGTGCTCTGTCTCGGGCGCGCCACCCGTCTCGCTGAATTCATGACCGCACTCCCGAAGACGTACGAGGGCGAGGTCGCGCTGGGCGTGCGGACCGACACCGATGACGCCGACGGGAACGTCCTCGAAGAGCGGCCCGTCCCGGCGTTCGACGATGCGCGCCTCCGCGAGCTGGAGCAGGCGTTCACTGGCGAGCTCCTCCAGCGGCCTCCCGCCTATAGCGCGGTGAAGGTCGACGGCGAGCGCTCGTACGCCCTTGCCCGGCGCGGCGAAGCCGTCGAGCTTCCGCCCCGGTTGGTGACGGTCTACGAGCTGCGCCTCCGCCGGGCCGCAGCGGACCGCCTGGGGATTCGCGTGCGATGCAGCGCAGGGTGCTACGTCCGCGCCCTTGCACGCGACATCGGCGAAGCCTTAGGGTGCGGCGCGTACCTCGCCTCCCTGGCGCGGACAGCGGTAGGCGTGTTCCGGCTCTCCCAGGCCTACACGATCGACCAGCTCGCCGCAGCGAGCGCCGAAGGGCGGCTCCAGGAGCTCATCTTGCCACCGGATGAGGGAGTCGCTTCCTACGAGGCCGCGATCGTGACTCCCGCTCGCGCCTGGCGGCTCTCCCACGGCGAGCTGATCGGCCCGTCCCCTCGGCCATGGCGGCCGAGCGACCTCGCCCGCCTCTACGATACCCGGGGTGAATTCGTAGGCATGGGGCGCGTCCTGGAAACAGGGCACATCCGGCCACTGAAGGTGATCGCCGAATCGGAGTGACCGGCGGTTCGATGCCAAACGTCTTGACATGATGGCCAGCGGCGGTATCATGCCTGCGAGCTGCGGCGATTTGCGAAACTGCATAGGCAATCGCGCAATTCGCCGCGAAGGAAGGAGGGCAAACCATGGAGGCGTACTGCCTGAAGTGCCGCACACGGCGGGAGATGAAGGACGCCAGGGCGGTCACGATGAAGAACGGCAAGCCGGCGACCCAGGGGGTGTGCCCCGTCTGCGGGACGACGATGTACAAAATCGGGAAGGCGTCCTAGGGCGTAAGTAGGCGCATTACCTCGCTGAACAGCGCCGCGTTGGCGGCGACCGCCGATGCGCGGGGGGCCGGGACGCCGGGCCAATCGGCCATCCTGCCCCCCGCTTCGGCGATGACGGGCTCCAGGGCAGCAACGTCCCAGAGGTTGAGTTCCGGGTCGAGCATCACCTCCGCGCGGCCCGAAGCGACCAGCAGGTACCCGTAGCAGTCTCCCCACGTCCGGGCGAGGCGCGCGCGCCGGAAGAGTTCCGTACCGCCTGGGCGCGCGATGACCGCCCGCCAATCCGTGGCCAGGACGGTTGCCGCTTCGAGCGCGCCCACCGACGACACACGGCACGGCTGGCCGTTGAGGTACGCCCCCAGTCCGCGCGCCGCCCAGACTGTCTCGCCCGCCGCGTGGCATGCCACGATCCCCAGAACCGGCACCCCCCGCCATTCGAGGGCGATGAGAGTTCCGAACAGCGGCACGCCGTGCACGTAGGCCTTCGTCCCGTCGATCGGGTCAACGATCCACCGGCCGGGGACCACGCCGGCGACTTCCCCGTACTCCTCGCCGAGGAACCCGTATCCCGGCGTCTCGCCGGCGAAGTACTCCCGCAGGAGGAGCTCGGCGCGGCGATCCGCCTCCGTGACCGGCGTCGCGTCGGCTTTCAGCTCCGCAGGTGTCCCCTTCCGGTACAAGCGAAGGATCACCTCGCCGGCCCGGCGCGCCCCCTCGAGCGCGACAGCGAGAAGCTCCTTCAGTTCGGGTGCGGGAGGGTCGCTCATGCGCCGCCGCCCGGCAGAGCGCCTTCTTCGCGCAGCGCCAGCAGCGCGCCCCGCCACGCTTCGAGCGTGCGGGCGACGTCCTCTGCGGTATGGACGGCGCTGACGATGCCGCCGTTGCCGAAAAGGTGGACGCCGCGGCAGATCATCGCCAGGTGGAGGAGGCGGAGCGTTTCGCCATCGGTGCCCACGGCGAGCGCGTCACCTGGCTGATCGAGCCCATCGGTGTCGCCTTTGGGCGGTTCGATGCCCTCGCGGAGGAGGATGCGGAAAACGCTCGCCTGCCCGTAGACGGCCCCCGGAATGCCGAGCTCGCGGAGGACCGAGTTCATCCCCTCTCGCAGCGCCCTTGCCTGGACCGACGCCGTGCGCTGCGCCGTGCCGTCGCTCACGAGCTCCAGGCAAGCGACCCCGGCTGCAGCCGAGAGCGGATTCGCGTTGAACGTGCCCGGATGCCCCACTTTCACGCCTCGGGGCCGGCCCGGCTCGGGGAAGGCGAGCAGCCCGAGAAGTTCGCCGCGCCCCGCCACCGCGCCGCCCGGGAGGCCGCCGGCGAGCACCTTCGCGAGGGCGGTCAAGTCCGGGCGGACCCCCTCGATCGCCTGCACCCCTCCAGGAGCCCACCGAAAGCCAGTCACCACCTCGTCGAAGATGAGGAGAACTCCAGCGCGCCGGCAGACGTCGGCAAGTTCCCGAAGGAAGCCGCGGGGCAGCGGCACGGTGCCCATCGACGCCCCGGAGGCTTCGACGATGACAGCAGCGACGTCGTTCCGCGAAGCGAGCGTCTCGCGAACGACGCCGATGTCGACGGGGAGCACCACCACGGTACCCAACGCCTCCTCCGGGATGCCGGCAGGGGCGGAGCCGTCGTAGCGGGCGGCCGCCACAACGTAGTCGTGCCAGCCGTGGAAGTGGCGTTCGAACTTCACCACGGCCGGCTTCCCGGTGGCCGCACGGGCGAGGCGAAGCGCCATCAGCGTCGCCTCGGTGCCGGACGAGGTGAAGCGGACAACTTCCGCCGAAGGCACAAGGCTGCAAACGAGCTCGGCCCATCGGACCTCGAGTTCGTGGCCTGCGCCGTAGTGCGTGCCCCGCTGGGCCTGACGCACCACGGCCTCGGCCACCGCCGGGTGGGCGTGGCCAAGCAGGAGCGCGCCGTGGCCCATCACGTAGTCGACCAGCTCGTGGCCGTCGACGTCCCACTTCCGGCTCCCGGCAGCCCGCTCGACGGCGATGGGAAAGGGTCGGAGGTACCGGGCATCGTGCGTGACACCGCTGGGGAGGACGCGCCGCGCCCGTTCGGCGAGCCGGCGCGAGTTCGGGTTTCGTTCGACGTACTCGGCCTCGATGCCCATCGCTGCTTCCGGGTTCGATGATACGGGACGTGGAGAATCCGATGAGCTCCGCGTAGAGTAGGACGCGTCATGTTCGCGTGCGAGGAGCGGCGATGGTATCTGAGAGGCGCGAGCGGCATGCGGTAATGGAGCCCGGCAACCTCCTGATGCTCCAGGAACGCGAGCGGATGGTAGCGCGAATTCTCCGCCGGTACGGGTACCGACGCCTCGACGGAGTGCGGATCTTCGAAGCCGGCTGCGGGGGTGGCTACAACCTGCGCATGTTCATCCAGTGGGGTGCGGACCCGGAGCTCCTTGCCGGCATGGACATCGACGAGGATGCGCTGGAGTACGCCCGACGACATTCGCCCCCGCTTCGCCTCCACCATGGCTCGGCCGACCGCGTCCCTGAACCCGACCAGAGTTTCGATTTGTCGTTGGCATTCACCCTCTTCAGCTCAGTGCGGAACGAGGAGACCGCCGAGGGAATCGCGGCCGAACTCTTCCGGGTGACGCGGCCAGGCGGGCTCATCCTGGTCTACGACATGCGCCGGAACAACCCCCGAAACCCTGCGGTGCACGCTGTCGAGTTCGACGACATCCGCCGCTGGTTTCCGCGCTGTCCGGTGAGGCGGTACACGCTGACCCTTGCGCCGCCCATCGCCCGTCCGCTCGGCCGCACGGTGCCCTGGCTGTACGGTCCCCTCGCGGCCATCCCGGTGCTGCGCACGCACGCGCTGTATGTCCTGCGCCGTCCGGCGACATCGCCGTTTACCGATATGCCGTAGCGGCCCGTCTGCCGATGTGGCAGGGTGTGAAGAGTACGTTACGAGCCTAGGGACGAAAGGTGCCTTCGGCTCAGGCTATGGTACTCTAGGGCGTGGCTATGGGTTCGTACGACATCGCAGTCATCGGCGGCGGCCCCGGCGGGTACGTGGCCGCCATACGCGCGGCGCAGCTCGGCTTCCGCACCATCCTCTTCGAGGCCGACCGTGTGGGCGGGCTGTGCCTCAACTGGGGGTGCATTCCATCTAAAGCGCTGCTCCGCAACGCCGACGTCCTCGCCCTCGTTCGGAACGCTGCGGTGTGGGGGATCCGTGTGGAGGGCGTGGAGGCCGACTACGGTGCCGCCGTGGACCGGAGCCGGCGAGTCGTCGACCAGATCGTCAGCGGCGTCGAAGGCCTTCTGCGGGATAACGGCGTCGACGTCGTACCCGTACGGGCGCGCGTCGCGGCGCCAGGGATTGTGGAAGGCGGAGGGGAGCAGTTCGAGGCACGCTGGATCGTCATCGCCACGGGCGGGACGCCGCGGCAGCCGCCGGGCGTCGACGTCGACGGCGAGGTCGTCATTACCAGCCGCGAGGCACTCGGCCGGCGGACCGTGCCCGAACGGGCAGTGATCATCGGCGCAGGGCCCATCGGCGTCGAGTTCGCCCATCTCTGGTCGACGTACGGGGCCGACGTCACGCTGGTCGAATTGCTGGATACCGTCCTCCCCCAGGAGGACCCAGACGTGAGCCGAGCGCTGCGGCGCTCGTTCGAGGCGCGGGGCATTCGCTGCTTGACGAGCGCGCGTGTGAGCGGCGTGAAGCGCTCGCGGGGAAGCGCCCGCGTAACCGTCGAGCACGCCGGGGAGCAGACCATCCTCGATGCCGACACGGTCCTCGTCGCCGTCGGTTTCGCCGCCAACACGGCGGGCCTCGGACTCGAAGAGCTGGGCGTAGCGACCGACCGCGGCTTCATCGTCATCAACGATGCGATGGCGACGAACGTGCCCGGCATCCTGGCGATCGGCGACGTGACCGGGAAGCTGATGCTCGCCCACGTGGCCATGCAGCAAGGCGTCGCCGCGGTGGAGCAGCTGGCGGGCCGTCCTGTCCCGCCCCTCGATTATGTGCAGATGCCCCGGGCCACGTTCTGTCAGCCTCAGGTGGGTTCGGTGGGGTACACCGAACCCGCCGCACGGGCAGCCGGCTTCGAAGTCCGTACCGGCCGGTTCCCGTTTACAGCGCTCGGAAAGGCGATCGCCGTCGGCGAAACCGAGGGCTTCGTGAAGGTGGTGGCAGACGCCGAGACGAAGCAGGTGCTGGGGATCCACGTCATCGGCCACGACGTTGTGGACCTGTTGGGAGAGGCATCGCTGGCGGTGCTGTTGGAGGTCACTACCGAGGAACTCGGCTTCGCGGTTCGGGTCCACCCGACCCTGCCCGAGGCCGTCAAGGAGGCCGCGCTGGCAGTCGGCGGCGAGGCTATCCATATCGCGCGGCGCCGCGCGCAGCGGGCAGCGGCGCCCGGAGGAGGCAGCGGATGACGACTCGAACGACGACGCCGGAAGTTCTGGAGCGCATCGGCCGGGAGCGGCTGCTGGAGTTCCTCTACCAGATGGTGTTCCTCCGCCGGTTCGAGGAACGCGCGGGCGAGCTCTACACCAAGGGGAAGATTCGCGGCTTCCTCCACCTCTACACCGGTCAAGAGGCGTGCGCCGTCGGCTCGATCTCCGTCCTGCGCCCAGAGGATCGGGTTGTTTCCCACTATCGCGACCACGGCCACGCCATCGTGAAGGGCATCGATCCCAAGACGGTGATGGCGGAGCTCTTCGGCAAGGCGACGGGATGCGCCGGGGGCCGGGGCGGCTCGATGCACCTCTTCGACGTTCAGAAGAACTTCCTCGGCGGGTACGCCATCGTGGCGGGGCACATGCCTATCGCCGTCGGGCTCGCCTTGGCCGCGAAGATGTCGGGCGACGACTGGATTGCGATGTGCATCTTCGGCGACGGCAGCATCGCCGAAGGAGAGTTCCACGAGTCGCTGAATCTGGCGGCGCTCTGGAAGGTGCCGGTGCTCTGGTTCTGCGAGAACAACCTGTACGGCATGGGCGTCCACCTGAAGGAATCGCTCGTGACGGAGATCACCAAGCTCGCCGCCGCCTACGAAATTCCGGCCGTAAAAGTGGACGGGATGGATGTGGTTGCGGTGTACGAGGCGACGCGCGAGGCCGTGGAGTACGTCCGGCGGGAGAAGCGTCCCTACTTCATCGAGGCGGAAACGTACCGGTACCGCGGCCACTCGATGGCCGACCCGGAGCTGTACCGGGTGAAGGAGGAGGTGGAGCAAGCTCGGAAGCGCGACTGCATCGAGCGCCTGCGGAGGCAGCTCGAGGAGGTCGGTTGGCTCGATGAGGCCGGCTTCCGCGCCATAACCGAGCGAGCGGAGGCGGAAGTCGAGGCATGCGTGCAGTTTGCCGAGGAGAGCCCCGAGCCGAGCATCGAGACGCTGTACGACCATGTGCTGAAGGGGGACCCGTATCATGGCCGTCCTACGAATGCGTGACGCCTTGCGAGAGGCCCTCCGTGAGGAGATGCGGCGCAATCCGAAAATCTTCCTCATGGGCGAGGACATCGGGAAGTACGGTGGCTCGTACGCGGTCACGGCGGGCCTGCTGGAGGAGTTCGGCGAGGAGCGCGTTCGCGACACTCCCATCGCCGAATCGGTGATCGTGGGCGCAGGCATCGGCGCGGCGATGGCGGGCTACCACCCGATGGTCGAGCTGATGACGATCAACTTCAGCTTCTTGGCCCTCGACCAGATCGTGAACAACGCCGCCAAGCTGCTTTACATGTCGAACGGGCAGATCAACGTCCCGCTCGTCATCCGCATGGCGAGCGGCGGCGGCAGCCAGCTCGGCGCGACGCACAGCCACAGCCTGGAAGGGCTGTACGCGCACTTTCCGGGGCTGAAGATCGTCTGCCCCGCATTCCCGGCCGATGCCAAGGGCCTCTTGAAACGCGCCTTCCGAGACGAGAACACGGTGATTTTCATCGAGCACACGGCGAACTACGGCCTCAGGGGCGAAGTCCCCGACGATCCGGATTTCCTCATCGAGTTCGGTCAGGCGAACATCGTGCGCCAAGGGCGGGACGTGACCATCGTCGGGTATTCGGGGAGTGTCCATCAGGCGCTCCGGGCGGCCGAAATCCTCTCGGAGCAGGAGGAGATCGAAGCAGAGGTCATTGACCTGCGTACCCTCCGCCCGCTCGACATCGCCACAGTGGTCGATTCGGTAAAGAAGACGAACCGCTGCGTCGTCGTCGAAGACGATTGGAAGTTCGGGGGGTTCGCGGGCGAAATTGCCGCCCTGGTGATGGAGCACGCCTTCGACTGGCTGGATGCGCCCGTCGCGCGAGTCTCCAGCAAGGACGTTCCGATGCCCTACAATCGGACCCTTGAGTACGCGGCCCTTCCGTCGGAGGAGGACGTCGTCGACGCCGTCCTCGCCACCTTCTAGGAGGCACCATGGCCTACGAAGTGACGATGCCCCAAATGGGGGCAGATATGACCGAGGGGACCCTCGTTCGCTGGCTAAAGAAGGTCGGCGACCGGGTGGAGAAGGGGGAAGTCATCGCCGAAATCGAGACAGACAAGGCGAACGTCGAACTCGAGGCCTTCCACAGCGGCACCGTCCTCGCTCTCATCGCCGAGGAGGGCCAGGTCGTGCCGGTGGGCGAAGTCATCGCCTACCTGGGCGAGCCGGGGGAAGAGGTGCCCGCAGCGAAGCGCGCTTCCGCCGTCGCGGCGGCGCCGCGGCGGCGCGCGCCGTCACC
>DAOUCS010000107.1:0-8206 GCA_034431815.1 Dehalococcoidia bacterium | reverse complement strand
CTGCGCGCCCTTCAGGTCAGGATCGTGGTCGACGGCGACGGGGCGAAGCTGACCGGGGCCATCCCTCAGGATTTAGCTACCACTGGACGAACATGGGCATGACGACGTGGACGTAGGTGGGGTCGGACGGATTGCGGAAGACGCCCTGGGCCGAGGGGCTCGTCATCTCCAGCGACACCCGGCCCTCCAAGACGGCCAGCACGTCCTGCAGGTACCGCGCGTTGAAGGCGATGCGCGAGGACTCCCCCTCGACGTCGGCGTCGATCTCCCCCTCGTAAGTCCCGACCTCCTCCGCCCGGGCACTCACCACCAGCCGCGCCGGCCCTTCGCCGGCAGTATGGATGTACAGCCGCACGATGCCCGACCCGTCCCGGGCGAAGATGGAGGCGCCGCGCACCTCCCGCCGGAAGTCGTCGACAGGCACGGTGACGCGCGTGTTCCACTCCGACGGGATGAGCTGGGCATAGTGGGGGAAGGTTCCCTGCACGAGCTGCGCCACCATCTCGATGTCGGTGAGGGTGAACTGCACCTGATTCCGCTGGGCGTTCACGCGGATCTCGACCGGCTCCTTCGTGTCGCCGAGCAAACGGGCGAGCTCGCGAAGGGCGCGGGCCGGAACGATGATCTCGAACGGCTCCGGCGGAGCCTCGAGGGGAATGTCGGCCACCGCCAGCCGGAAGCCGTCGGCCGCGGCCAGCGTCAGCCGGTCGCTGGACGCCTTCATATGCACGCCCGTGAGGACGGGGCGCGATTCGTCGCTGGCAGCGGCGAACTCCACCCGTTCGATCGCCTTCCGCAGGAGCGCAGCGCCCACGGAGACGGCCGTGCCGTCGGTGATGCCGCCGAGCTTCGGGAAGTCCTCCGGATCCATCGTGTTGATGGAAGATTCGTTGCGGGCACAGGTGAGGCGGAGCTGCCTGCCGCGTTCGGGAATCTCGAGGAGTACGGGGGCGGGCGGCAAGGCAGCCACGAAATCGGTGAGGAGGCGGGCGGGCACGGTCGTCGCGCCTTCTTCGTCGACCTTGGCGCCGATCCAGGCCCGGATGGAGATGTCGAGGTCGGTGGCGGCGAGCTTCAGCCGGCCGCGGTCGGTGGCCAAGAGGACGTTTCCCATGATGGGGAGCGTCGACCGCGCGGCCACCGCCCGGCCAACGAGCGAGAGGCCCCGCTGCAGGTTCTCCTGGAGGACTTCGACCTTCACCGCTGGCGCACCTGTCCCCGTTCGGGCATCGACCGATTATAGGCCGGCGGCGCCGCTGACGACAAGGCGAATGCTCAAGCGAGTGATCATTTTCCTGCCGTTCCGGGCGGCGCCGGTGCGGCCTGCGGTTACGGATTCACGAAAACGATAAGGATCGGGCGAACGAACCTGTCGTATACTGGCCGCGGGGCGCGGCGATGTACATCTATCGGCTCTCCCTGCGCAATTTCCGCAACTACGCCTCCGTCGACCTCGAGCTCGACCGCGGCCTCAGCCTCTTCGTCGGCGAAAATGCGCAGGGAAAATCGAACCTGCTGGAGGCGATCTACCTCCTCTCCACCCTCCGCTCGAGCCGGGCGGCGAGCGACGCCGACCTGGTGCGCCGCGAGGTGCTGGATTCGCCCTTCCCCGTGGCGCGGCTCGAATGCGAGGTGGAGCGCTCCGCCGGCAACCTCCGTCTCGAGGTGGCCATCGTCGGCCGCACGGTCGACCCCTCTCACCGGGCGGGGAAGCGCGTCCGGGTGAACGGCATCCCGCGGAAGGCCTCCGACGCCGTCGGGCAGCTTGCTGCCGTCCTCTTTACGACGCTGGACATCGGCATCGTTGCCGGCGCGCCGCTCCTGCGCCGCCGCTACCTCGACATGATGATCTCGCAGGTCGACCGGGGCTACCTGCGGGCCATGCAGCGGTACGCGCGGGTGCTGCAGCAGCGGAACAGCCTCCTGAAACGCATCCAGGCCGGCCTAGCGTCGGCCACCGAGCTGAACTTCTGGGACCAGGAGCTGGCCCATTCGGGCGGCATCATCATGTTCGGGCGCGCGCAGGCGCTGGCGCAGATCATCCCGCACGCCAAGCTCCACATGGAGCGGCTCAGCGACGACCAGGAGCGGCTCGACCTGACCTACCGGCCGGCTTTGGGCGGGCTCGAAGAGGTCGACTGCCCGCTGGACGAACCGGAGTGGATCGCCCGGCTCCTGCGGGCGCTGCAGCGCGTCCGCCAACGGGAGATCCTGCAGGGAACGACCGTCGTGGGGCCGCACCGCGACGACTTCGCCGTGGAGATCGACGGCATGCCCGCCGACGCCTTCGGATCGCGGGCGCAGCAGCGGTCGGCGGCGCTCTCGCTGCGCATCGCCGAGGCGATGTACCTGCGTCAGGCCCTGGGCGATGACCCCGTGGTGCTCCTCGACGACGTCCTGAGCGAGCTCGACGCGCGCCGGCGCCGGGGCGTGCTCGAGATCCTCGACACCTTCCAGCAGACCATCGTGACTACCGCCGACCCTGACCGGGTGCGGGACGTCCTTACCCGAGCGTCGGGGCGGTTCGTCGTCATCGCGGGTAGCATCAGCCGTTTCGAAGGCGAATAGCGGTCACTCCCCAGCCGGCACCGGGAGCCCCAGCATCCGGCACGCGGTCACGAATTTCGAGGCAGCGGCAAGGCGAAGGCCTGCAGCGGCCGCCAGCGCGGCGGCCGCGCCGGCGGCGGCGGCCGCGTCGCCAAGCGCCTCCACTTCAACGCGCTCGAACCCGCCTGCGAGCCGGCCGTCGGCGTCGTACACCTCGCAGCGGTCGAGCGACACGGCCGCCGCCGGAGCGCCCGCGGAGAGAAGCCGCCAGGTGCGGCGTTGGGTACGAAGCCCGAAGAGGGGGACGAGGGTTTCGCTGCCGCCCAGCTCGGTGAGGACGAGCACCACCGGACCAGGAGGCCAGGCAGAAGGCGGCGCAGGGCCCTCCAGCGGCTGGTGGAGTTCGCTGCGGACGCGCGCCCCTTGCTCGACCGTTCCGAACCCCTTCAGGGTGAGCACCGTGCCCGCCGCGGTCACGCGCACCCGGCAGGTGAAGCCCGCCCTGGCGAGCCGCCAAGCCTCCCCGTCGAAGTAGACGTCGTGAAGCTCCTCGCCGATCGGCGGCTCAGCGGCGTACCCAGCTAGCGGATTGGTGAGCCACGCCTCGGCAGCGGCGAGGCTCCCCTCGAACTGCCACTCGCGTTCGATGGCCGAAGCTTCCCCCGGCGGTTCAGGCGGCATCGATGCGAGGGTAACGCTCCCGCAAGCCTCAGTTCACCCGCCGCTCGCGCCCCTGCCAGTACCGCTCCCGCAGGAGGAACTTCTGGAGCTTCCCCGTTGCCGTGCGGGGGAGGCTCTCCACGAACTCGACCGAGGTAGGGCACTTGAAGTGGGCGAGCCGCTCGCGGCAGAACTCGATGAGTTCCTGCTCGGTAGCGGAAGCCCCCTCGCGGAGAACCACCAGCGCCTGCGGCGTTTCGCCCCACTTCTCGTGCGGGACGCCGATGACGGCGCACTCCAGCACGGCGGGATGCTTGTAGAGGGTGTCCTCCACTTCCGCCGAGGAGATGTTCTCGCCGCCGGAGATGATGACGTCCTTCTTCCGATCGACGATGTGGATGCTGCCGTACTGGTCCCACACCGCCAGGTCGCCGGTGTGGAAGTAGCCGTCGTAGATGGCCTTCGCGGTCTCCTCGGGCTGGTTCCAGTAGCCGGCGAAGACCATGTTGCCGCGGGCGCACACCTCGCCGATGGTCTTGTTGTCCTTCGGGACGGGATTGCCCGCGTCGTCCAGCACCTGGATGTCGCAGCCGAGCGCCTCCACGCCGGCCCGCGCCCGACGCTGGTAGTCGGAACCGTCGGGGTTGTGGAAATCCGGTGTGGAGACGGTGAGGATCGGGGCGGTCTCGGTGAGGCCGTAGATCTGGATGAACTCCCAGCCGAGCTCCTTCTCGAGGCGCTCGATGAAAGCGGCCGGAGGCGGCGCGCCCGCCACGACGAATCGCGGCCGGGTGCGGATGCGGTGCTTCGCCTTGTCCGGGTACTGCAGGATGGTGTTCAGCACCGCCGGCGCCATGCAGGCGAAGGTGACGCCTTCCTCTTCGATCAGCCGGAAGATTTCGGAGGCGATGACCTGGCGGAGGACAACGTGGGTGCCGCCCATGGCGGTGATGGCGTAGACGCCACCCCAGCCGTTGGCATGGAACATGGGCAGCGTCCACAGCTCGACGTCGTCGTGGGAGACGCGCAGGTGCGCGATGAAGTTGTAGGCGTTGATATAGGCGTTCCGGTGGGTGATCATCACCCCCTTCGGCCGGGCGGTGGTGCCGGAGGTGTAGTTGATGGTGGCGATGTCGTTCTCGTCGAGGTCCACGGGCGGCGTGGGGCCCGTGGGCTGCCCACGCGTCAGCGACTCCCAGTCGAGCCAGCCGGCTGGCGCAGCACCCGCGTCCTGCGCCACGATGCAGTGCTCTACCGTCGGAAGGTCGGCGCGGATGGCGTCGATGAGGTGGGTGTACTCGTAGTCGACGATGACCGCCTTCACGCCCGCGTGGTTGATGATGTACTGGTGATCGGCAGCCACGAGGCGGTAGTTCAGCGGGACGAGGATGGCGCCGATCTGGTTGACGCCGAAGTAGCTTTCGAGGAAGAAGTGCGAGTTGGGGCTGAGGATGCAGACGCGGTCGCCCTTCCGGATGCCGAGGTCGAGGAGGGCGTGGGCGAGCTGGTTCACCCGGGCCTGGAGTCGGCGTAGGTGTACCGGTTCCGCCCGTCGACGATAGCGGTCTTGTTCGGGTAAAGCTTGGCGGCGCGGCGAAGGAAATCTCCTACGAGGAGCGGTACCTGCACGGCGTCCCCCCTGCTGCTCTGCTGTCGGGGGTATTCTATCGGCCGGGAAGCATCCGCAGGCAGGGGGAGAGGGAGCGGAGGCGGCGCTTTCCTACCGGGCCGTCCACGGGGTGAGGATCACCACCGCACCCTTGCCGGCCTCCGCCTTGCCCCCGGCCGTCATCCACGAACCCACGTCTGGGTACTCGAAGAGCTGGAGCCCCCCGGCCTCGCGGGGCGCGCCGGCGGGAACGTAGAGGCCGCGGATGCCGTCGTCAGGGCAGCCCGCCGCGACCCACCGCTGCGCCTTGGCGTACTCCTCCTCGAACCAGGCGCGAATGAGCTTCGCGTCGGCCTCGGCGGGAGCGAGATGAGCCGGGAGGGCACGGAGGTGCTGCTCGAATCCGGCCCTCGTCGCCGCCAGCGCACCGCCGGCGCGAGCGCACTCTTCGGTGGTCAGCGCGAGCCGCTCCCAGCCGGGGGCGTTGCGCGGCCCCGCGCTGCCCTCGCCGCTCGGATCGAGGATGACGACCGCCGCGACGAGCGCGCCCGCCACGGTTGCGGCCGCTACGCTTACCCAAACTCGGAGAGATCGACCAAGCATCGTCCCGCGCCTCCGTAGGGGGCACTGCCGCCGGTCCCCCGCATTGTGCTGTCATGCCAAGTATCGCCCCCGTGCGCGACACTCGCATCCGATCCAAAGGAGGATTTTCCGTCCGTCGTGGCGGGCATCCCCATCTGGACGGAGCGAGCACCCCCCGCTCGAAGGCAGCGGCGCAAAAGTGAACGGAAATTTCGCGAAGGGGGCTTCACACGGGCCTACCATGCGGTAAACTAGGCGCGTCCCAGGAACCATTGGTTCCAGCGATGCCTGCCGAAGGAGGAGCTGATGCGGGTGGTGGTCGACCCCGACCTCTGCGAGGGGAATCGGAAGTGCGAGCTCGCCGCGCCGGAAGTCTTCCAGGTGGGAGACGACGACCTCGCGCGTGTCCTCATCGAGCAGCCGCCGGAGGAGCTGCGGGCGAAGGTGGAGCGGGCCGCCCGCCTGTGTCCGCGGCAGGCGATCCGCCTGCTCGACGAGTGACCGGCATGCCGATGATCGATACCAGAGGGAAAGGGGAAGGAGCCGAACGATGACCCAGGCGACGCTGCATCCGAGCGAGATCCGCCTCGACGATCCGGCCATCTTCGAGGAGAACCGAGCCCACGAGGTGTTCCGGATCCTCCGCCGGGAGGCGCCGGTCCACTGGACGCCGGAAACGGAGAACGTCAAGGGCTTCTGGTCGATCACGAAGTACGAGGACATCGTCCACATCTCCCGCAACCCGCAGATCTTCAGCTCCGAGCGGGGTATTACCTCGTTCGAACCCCAGCAGCCCGACCCGAACGATGTCGGGACGCGGCTTTACGGGAAGATGATCATCACGATGGACCCGCCGCGGCATGTCCGCATGCGGCGGCTGGTCAACAAGGGCTTCACGCCGCGGGCGGTCGCCGCCTGGGAGCCGCACATCCGCGAGATCACGAACCACATCCTCGACGGCATCGCGAAGAAGGGTGAGGCCGACTTCGTGACCGAGGTGGCTGCGCTCCTGCCGCTGGCGGTGATCTGCGAGATCATGGGCGTGCCGCGCGAGGACTGGGACAAGATGTTCCAGTACACGAACCAGGTGCTCGGCGGGGGCGACCCCGAATTCCAGACGGACGTGCCCGAAGAGCTCCGCGGCACGCCCGAGGGCGCCCGCCAGCAGATCAACCTCGGCACGGCGAAGATGTTCCAGTACTTCGCCGTGAAGCTGGCCGAGCACCGCGCCCAGGCGAAGGAAGACCTCGTCCAAGTGCTGCTCGAATCGGAGGTGGACGGGCAGAAGCTCACCGACGAGGACATCCTCTGGTTCTGCTTCCTCCTCATCCTCGCGGGGAACGAGACGACGCGGAACGCCATCGCCGGCGGCCTGCTCGCCCTCCTCGAGCATCCGGAGGAGAAGCAGAAGATCCGCGACAACCCGGGCATCATGCCCATCGCCACGGAGGAGATCGTCCGCTGGACCTCGCCGGTGCTCCACATGGCCCGCGTGGCGAAAGAGGATGTGGAGATCCGCGGCGTGAAGATCCGGAAGGGCGAGCGGGTGGTGATGTGGTACCCCTCGGCCAACCGGGACGAGGACATCTTCCCCGACCCCTTCCGCTTCGACGTCACCCGGCAGCCGAACGACCACATCGCCTTCGGCATCGGCGAGCACTACTGCCTCGGGGCCGGCTTCGCCCGGCTCGAGATCCGGGTGATGTTCGAAGAGCTGTTCCGCCGCTTCCCCGACATCGAGCTCGCCGGCCCGCCTGCCCGGCTTCGGTCGACCTTCATCGGCGGCATCAAGCACCTGCCGGTGCGCTTCACCCCCGAAGCATAGGCGGGGCGGCGAGGACAACCGTGCGCGGAGGCCCGGGCTTCCCCGGCCTCCCTCGTCTCGCCTCCCGACGGTCGATGCCCGGGGCGGAGCCCGGATAGGGGACCGGCGTCGGCCGCCGTCATTCGGGATCCGCAGAGCCTTCAGCCTTGGCCAGCCACAGCCGCGCTGCTTCGCGCCGGCTCTCCACGCCCAGCTTCGAAAGGATGTGGTCGATGTGCGAGCGCACGGTGGCCTCAGAAACGCCGAGGATGGCCGCGATCTCCGCCGTCGCGTAGTGCTGCGCCACGAGCGCAAGCACCCGCTCTTCGGCGGCGGTCAGAGAGGCAAGAGGCTCGCCTTCCCGCTCCATGCTCGCTCCGGAACTCCCTTCGCCAGCCTATCACCAGCGTCAAGCCGCTCGACGCTCACAGGGTACGCTTCGCTCCTCCGCCCCGCTCGTTGCCGAGGAATTCCGGAGGGCTCACTCACCCGTAGGAAAGTTCGGAACCAACGTTCGGAACCGCGAGCGGAGCCACTCCGGCAGCGAATCCCAATTGTTTGCCATCCAGTCTGCGAACGAGCCCACGCCGGGCTCGAATAACACATACCCCTCCGCCTCACCCTCCGGCGATTCCCGCATGACACCGCGGATTCCGTCATCGGGGCAGCCCGCATCCAGCCGAGCCAGCGCCTTCGCCTCCTGCTCATCCCACCACCGCCGCTCGAGGCGGAAGAACTCCATGTGCTCCGCGAAGAGCGTGCCGATTTCATCCGCCTCGTGCGCCTTCGATTCGATAAGGTTCTGCAGGTTCCGCTCGTTCTGCCCCACCACCAGCTCCCGAAGCCAAGCCAGCTCCGCCCGCGCCGCCTCGCACTCCTCCCGACTCCGCACCGGATACCGACGCAGCTCCCCGCTACCGACGCGAATCGTGATGACCCCCATGGTGTCAGGACCCCACAAGGGCGGCATCGCCGACGGCTCGCCCCCGCCCTCGGGCAGCAAT
>DAOUCS010000106.1:0-8800 GCA_034431815.1 Dehalococcoidia bacterium | reverse complement strand
CGGGGACCGCCCCCTACCGGGCGCGGGCGGCGCGCAGCGCGAACCAGGTGGCGGCGCCGGCCGCGGCCGCCAGCAGGCCGGCAACGGCCATCGGGGCGGCTTCCGACCCGCCGGAGCCGCCCTGCAGGCCGGCACTTCCCAGCCGCGGAGGCGTGGGGATTCGCCCGGGGGGGGATTGACGGATGGCGTCCGCACGGTGAGGGTGACGGACGTGCGCTCCCCCGCCCTCACCTCGACTGCCCGCGCGGCGAGCGTGAGCGGCGACGGGCTCCACTCGACCACGAGGGTGAGCGTCGCTTCGGCGGGGCCCTCCGCCGTAGCCGCGCCGACGAATGCCACGAGATACCGGCCGGGGGCGAGCCCTTCGGCCTCGAGACGCCCGTCCGCCCCGAGCCGGTAGGCGTACCTCGCCTCCACGTCGCTGAATCGCACCGGTTCCGCCGCCAGCTCCGCGGGCAGAATCAGAAGCCATCCCCCGGGGACCGCGCTTCGCGAGCGGTCGCCGACGTCTTCGACCTGGACTTCAAGGGTGCCGCCCTGGGTCTGTGCCGCCGCCGGCAGCTCAAGCGTTCCAACTTGCCAGCCCAGGAGCAGGGCCGCCGCGATGGTGATCGACGGCTTCACGCGTTTTCTCCTCCGAACCTTCGGTGACCTCCGCTCCGAACCCCGAACATGGCCGTCGCGGCCTCAGCTCGGCTGCGCAGGGTTCGCTGCGAACCCGCGCGAGCCCGGCAGACGCTCGAGCGCGTCGGAAGGTGATGCTCTGCCAATCCAGCTCCCGACGGTGCCTCCCCCGTCATGCCGCTACCCCTGCTCGGCGCGAGCTAGGACCCGACCGAGGGCACATTCGGAACCGATCGCCCGTCAAGATCGCACCGCATGCGCCAATCCGATCACAGGCCCCACCCAATTTCCCGATACCACCGCCGAGGGATTTCGTGACTGCGACCCGTGCTCCCCGGGCACGGGCTTCGGAGGTCGCCCGATGGGCGGCACACGGGACGGGAGGCCGGGGAGGAGCGGGCTCGGCCGCCCTGTCGTGGCCACCCTTCGAACTGGTCTTCCCTGCTGCCCTCCGCCGCCCAGGGGATGTTCGGCCCGGAGGAGCGCGCCGGCCGCTCCGCACCGCATGATGGAGATCCGATGGACCGCGTCACCCCGGGAATGCCTTCACAGGAGGGAACCGCCGGCTCCGACGGCCTCGCACTCGAAGTCGCCGACGTCGTGAAGCGGTTCGGGCCGGCGCTGCCGTGGCTTCGCCGCGGCAGCCGCAGCGTCACGGCCGTCGATCACGTCTCGTTCACGGTGCGCCGTGGCGAGATCTTCGGCATCCTCGGCCCGAACGGTTCGGGCAAGAGCACCTTGATCCGTCTCCTGTCGACGCTTCTCATTCCGGACTCGGGCGAGATCCGCGCCTTCGGCATCGACGTCGTGCGCCACCCGGCGCGGGTGAAGCGCTCCATCAGCCGGGTGTCAGCGGAGGCAGCGTTCTTCAAGAAGCTGTCGCCGATGGAGAACCTCCTCTATGCGGCCCGGCTGTACGGGCTCGAGGGAAGCGCCGCACGGGCAGCAATCCGCCGCATCCTCGACCTCTTGGGAATCGACGGGAAAGCGGTGACCGCGCCGATGGAGGAGATGTCCCGAGGCATGCAGCAGAAGGTGGCCATCGCCCGCGCGTTCCTCACCTCGCCGGCCCTCCTCCTGCTGGACGAACCAACGACCGGGCTCGACCCGCGGGCGAAACATGACGTGCAGGAGTTCGTGCGACGAGTCCGGCAGCTCCACGACACGACCGTCGTCCTCACCACCCACGACATGACGGAGGCGGAACAGCTCTGCGACCGCGTCGCCATCTTCGACCGGGGCCGCATCGTGGCCCTCGATACACCGGAACGGTTGCGACAGGCGGCGAAGGAGCGCCTCGGGCGGGCGGCCACCCTGGAGGACGTCTTCCTGTCTCTTACGGGGAAGCGGCTTGACGACGAGGAGGAGGCCAGCGACGCATGACCATCGCGCAGCACGAGTTTCGGGCGATGTACGGCTTCCTCGAGCGGAACCTCAATCTCGTCAAGCGGTACTGGGGTTGGGAGGTCGTCTGGATTGCGTACTCGGTGGCGAACTCCGTCGCGGTGGTGCTGGTGGCTCGCAGCGCCAACGCCGCAGCCGGCGCGGAGGCCTTCGACGAGGCCGCGGTCGAGCGGCTCGTGCTCTTCCTGGCCGTGGGCGCGATCGTCTGGCACTACGTCTCGGTCGTCTTCGGGACGGTGGCCCAGATGGTCGCCCTCGAACGGTGGGAGGGGACCATCGAATACACCTTCATGGCCCCGGTCCGGCGCATCACCCACCTCCTGGGGACGTCGCTCTTCGCCATCGTCTACGCGCTGGTGCACACGGCCGTGATCCTGGCGGTCATCGTGGCCGTCTTCGGCATCGACGTCGGCCGAGCCGATTTCGCGGCCGCCGCGGCCGTCATGGTCGCCGGCAGCCTCAGCCTCATCGGCATCGGCATGATGGGTGCCGTCCTGCCGCTGCTCTACCCGGAGCGGGGGGAACAGATGGCCTGGGTGATTCAGGCGGCGCTCCTCCTCGTCTCTGGCGTGTATGCCCTGCCGGAGCACATGCCCGAACCGCTGCGGACCCTGGCCGATTTCAGCCCGGTGCCCTACCTCCTCGCGGCGATGCGGGACGCCATCCTCGACGGGGCGGGGCTGGCCGACATCTGGCCGACGGCCGCGGGCCTCTTCGCCGCTGGGCTGGGACTCCTCCCCGCGGGAGCCTGGGTCTTCACCCAAGGCGAACGGTACGCAAAGCGCACCGGCCGACTGAAGCGGAGCGGCTGAGCATCTCCTTCGTCCTCCCGCGCCCGGTCCCGCTCAATGGGAGGAACGGGGGCGTCGCGCATCGCGCACGGACGCGGGCCAAGGCAGGCGGGGCGCCGGTCAGGAGCCAAGCACGAGTGATTCCACCCAGCGCGCGGTGAGCTCGGGCTGTTCGAGGAGCACCTCGTGCGTGGCGCCGGGCACTTCATCCCACCGCCATCCCATGCGCTGCGCGAGCATCCGCGCCCGTTTCGGCGGCGCCGCGCCGTCGGCAGCCCCATGGAGCACCGCCACGGGCACCGGCACCTCCGGGGCCCACTCCTCGAGGCGCGAGCCGAAGACGAGCCGCTCCAGCGCCTGGCGGTGGACGTCGGCGCCGTGGGCGAAGGCGCTCGCCAGCACCTCCCGGTCGTACTGCGGGTACCGCCGGAGCACCGCGGGCGCCCACAGCGGCAGCGTTCGCCGTCCCAGCTCGCAGCACACCGCGTGCGCGGCGGCATCGTTCCAGAGGAAGAACCGGTAGACGAGCCCGCGCCGCCCGACGAACCGGCGGGCCTCGTCTCTGGAACGGTACACCGGTAAGCCGACCGCCCCCACGCGAGGCGCCAGCTCCGGATGCCGGCGGGCGAGCGCCAGGGCAACCACCGCGCCCATGGAGTGCCCGATGACTGCCGCGGGCCGGATCGCCGCCGCCTCGGACGCCACCGCTTCGACCACGCCCTCCAGCGTGAGCCCGCCCGGGGGCAGGGGCGTCCCGCCGTAGCCGGGCAAATCAAGCGCCTCCGGCTCGCACGCCTCCAAGAAGCGCGCGGTCCTCCTCCAAACCGCGCTCGTCGAAAGGTAGCCGTGGAGCAGGAGAACCTTCGGGCGCCCCATCCAGCTCCATCGTGCGCGCCCGCGAACGGGAATGGAAGCCACGCGAGCCGGATATGCGCGGTCGGCGGGGCGCCTTAATATAGGTCGGGTGAAACAGCAGCAGCTCGACCCGCGCGAGATCCTCTCGCTTAAGACCCAGGCCGACGCCGTTCTCGAGCGCGCGGCGATCCAGCTTCGCGAGCTCCTGCGCGAGGCATGCGCCAAGCTCGACCCGTTCCCGCCCTTCCCCAACGCCCTCTTCACCAACGCCATCGAATGCGACCCCGGACCAGCCGGCGACCCCGAGCGAGGGTGTGTCGTGGTCTGCGAAGACGGCGAGCTGTACGAGCTCGAAGTCGGCATCGACCACGAGGCGATCGAGCTCACCGGCTCCTGGGACCCCGTCACGGCCCGGAAGGAAACGAAGAAGAAGCTCGAACTCCACCCGCGGGACGAGATCGTCTACGCCTACAACGGGCTGCTGGCCGTTATCGAAGCGCTCCTGGAGCGGGCGGGCGGCGAGGCGGCCCGAGCGGACCAGCGGACGCGCTCATGAGCGGCCTCGCGCGGCTCGCCAGGCTTGCCGCCCTCGCAGCCGTCGCGGGCGCGGCGGCGGTCGCCTTCGGACGCATCTTCGCCAGTCCCAGGCGTGCCCCGACTCGTGAACCGCTCCGCGTCGTGTCCCGAGTTACCGCAGCCCCCGAACCTCCGCCGGCGCCGGCAGTGGCCCCCGCCGCCCAGGCTCCGGACGCCGGGCCTTCGCAAGCAGAGCAGGCCGCCGAACCCGCCAGCGGGCACGACGACCTGGGTGAGTTCTGGGAGGAGATCCTCGCCGGCACGAACGGACGCACCGAGGACATTCCCCTGCCCGGGGAGGAGCCGAGCGACCCGCTCGCAGCCGCCCTCGACGAGGCCGCCGAGTCGATGCCCCGGTACGGGGCGGCGATCCCGCGCCGCAGCGCGGCCTCCTACCTGGACGAGGGGAACATCTACTTCAACGTCGGCCAATACGGCATGGCCATCGACCGCTACTCTCGGGCCATCGAGCTCGACCCCCGGAACGCCGCTGCCTACTACAACCGGGCCAACGCCCGCACCCGCACCGGCGACTACGACGCCGCCCTGGCCGACTACAACCGCGCCCTGGAGCTGACGCCGGACGACCCTGACGTCCTCAACAACCGCGGGATGCTCCACCTCGTCCGGCACCGAATCCGCGAGGCCATCGCCGATTTCGACCGGGCGCTCGCCCTCGACCCCCAGGACTGCACCGTGCTCGTGAACCGCGGGCTCGCGTACCTCCAGGCTGGCGAACCCGAGCGGGCACTGGCCGATTTCCGCCGGGCGGCCGAAATCGATCCCCGCGACGCCGCGGCCCACTACGGCGCGGCTTCGGCCCTCGCCGTGTTGGGACAGCGGGCCGAGGCTCTCGCCGAACTGGGCCGTGCCCTCGCCATCGAACCGTCGCTGGCCCGCGAGGCGAAGAGCGACCCGCGCTTCGCCCTCTTCGAGGGGGACGAGGCGTTCGAGCGGCTGGTGGAGCGGGCCGCGCGCTCGTAGCCTTCTGTCGCGTGGCCGGCCGCACGTCCCCGCGGTATCCTTGGCGAGCCGAGGAAATGTTCACGCACCTACACGTCCACACCGAATACTCGCTCCTCGACGGGATGTCGAAGATCCCGGAGCTGCTCGACCGCGCCCAGGAGCTCGGCTTCGAGGCGATGGCCATCACCGATCACGGGGCCCTGTACGGCGCGATCGACTTCTACCGCGAAGCGAAGGCGCGGGGCATCAAACCCATCATCGGGGTCGAGGCGTACGTTGCCATCACGAGCCGATTCAGCCGTGACAAGGCCGAGAGCCAGCCGTACCACCTCGTGCTCCTGGCCCGGAACCTCGAGGGGTACCGCAACCTCATCGCCCTCGTCACGAAGGCGAACCTCGAAGGGTACTATTACAAGCCCCGCATCGACCGCGAGCTCCTAGAGCGGCACAGCGCGGGGCTGGCCGTGCTCAGCGGCTGCCCTTCGAGCGAACTCCACCGCCGGCTCCAGGAGGGCGACCTGGAAGGGGCCAAGGCGGTGGCCCGCTGGTACCGGGAGGTGTTCGACGGCCACTACTACCTCGAGGTTCAGGAGCACGGCGACGAGAAGTTCAGCCGCATCAACCGCCTCATCGTCGAGCTTGGTCGGGAGCTGGACATCCCCGTTGTGGCCACGAACGACAGTCACTATACCTTTCCCCACCAGCGCGAGGCGCACGACGTCCTCCTTGCCATCGGCACCAACGCCACCATCGACCAGCCGGGGCGCTTCCGCATCGAGGGTGAGGGGTATCACCTCCGCAGCCTGGAGGAGATGCAGGCCCTCTTCCCCGACAACCCCGAATTCCTCGCCAACACGATGCGGGTGGCCGACTCCTGCGACCTGGAGCTCCCCTTCGGCCGCCAGCACCTCCCCGAACCGCGCATCCCGCCCGGCCGCTCCAGCGCCGAATACCTGGCCGAACTCTGCCGCGAAGGGCTGCAGCGGCGATTCCGGGAGGTGACTCCCGAGCTGGAGGAGCGCCTCGCCTACGAGCTGAGCGTCCTCGAGCAGACGGGCTTCACCGACTACATTTATGTCGTCAAGGAGATCGCCGACTACGCCCGCCAGCAAGGCATCCGCATGGGCGTGCGCGGGTCAGCGGCCGCCTCGCTCGTCCTCTACTGCCTCGGCGTCACCGACATCGACCCGGTGGCGAACCGGCTCGTCTTCGAGCGCTTCCTGAACCTTGAGCGCCGCGAGATGCCGGACGTCGACTTCGACTTCGCCGACGACCGGCGCGACGAGATGATCCGCTTCGCGTACGAGCGGTACGGGCACGACCGCGTGGCCCAGATCATCACCTTCGGAACGATGGGGGCGAAGGCGGCGGTGCGGGACGTCGGCCGGGCGCTGGGGCTGACCTATGCCGAAACGGACCGCGTGGCCCGGCTCATCCCCAACGCCCCGCACATCACCCTCGACCAGGCGCTGGAGCAATCGCCGGAGCTGCGTGAGGCGTACGAGATCGACCCGAAGGTGCGGAAGCTCATCGACATCGCCCGACAGCTCGAAGGGGTGGCGCGTCACGCCAGCACCCACGCCGCCGGCGTGGTGATCTCCCGCGACCCGCTCATCGAGCACGTGCCCCTGCAGCGCCCCAGCCGCGGGGGCGATTCGGCCATCCCCACCACCCAGTACGCGATGGAGCAGGTGGCCGCCATCGGCCTCCTGAAGATGGACTTCCTCGGCCTCTCCAACCTCACCATCCTCTCCCGGGCGGTGGAGCTCATCAGGGAGACGACGGGCGAGGAGATCGACCTCCGCTCCCTGCCTGACGGCGACCCGAAGACGATGGCGATGCTCTGCCGGGGCGAGACGTTCGCCGTGTTCCAACTGGAATCAGCAGGGATGCGGCGCTACATCCAGGAGCTCCGCCCCACGAACATCGCCGACCTCTGCGCCATGGTCGCTCTCTACCGGCCAGGGCCGATGCAGCACATTCCCACCTACATCAAGGCGAAGCACGGGGAGATCCAGATTCAGCATCCCCACCCGGACCTCGCCGACATCCTCGACGAGACGTACGGGGTTATCGTCTACCAGGACCAGGTTCTCCTCATCGCGCGGAAGTTCGCCGCCTACACCCTGGGCCAGGCCGACATCATGCGGAAGGCCATGGGGAAGAAGAAGCCGGAGATCATGGCCGCCGAGCGCACCCGCTTCGTCCAAGGGGCCGTCGCCAACGGCTACTCCGAGGAGGAAGCGAACGCCGTCTTCGACCTCATCGAGCCCTTCGCGGGCTACGCCTTCAACAAGGCGCACTCCTGGTGCTACGGCAACATCGCCTACCAGACGGCCTACCTGAAGGCGAACTACCCGGCGCAGTACATGACGGCCGTCCTCCAGAGCGCCAAGAACGCCCCCGACCCGCACGCGCGCATCGCCGCCGCGGTGGCCGAGTGTTCGAAACTAGGCATCGAGGTGCTCCCCCCGGACATCAACGCCAGCCAGGAGAACTTCTCCGTTGAGCGCCGCCTGGACGGCTCGCTCGCTATCCGCTTCGGCCTCGGCGTCATCAAGAACGTGGGCGAGGCCGCCGTCGAAGGCATCATCGCCGCCCGGCGCGAGGGCGGGCCCTACCGCGACCTGGAGGACTTCTGCCGTCGAGCGGACCTCTCCGGCGCCACCACGCGGACGATCGAGTGCCTCGCCCAGGCGGGCGCATTCGACTCCCTCGGGCAGTACGACCGCGCCACCATCGCCGCCAATGCCGACCGCATCATGGCCTTCGCCAAGCGCGAGCGGGAGGCTCGGGAATCGGGGCAGGCGGCACTCTTCGACCTCCTCGGCGGCAGCGCCCAGGCGGCAGTGCCGCGGCTCGACCTCGCGCGGGCCGGCCGCCTCTCCAAGGAGCAGCTCCTCGTCTGGGAGAAGGAGCTCCTCGGCGTGTACGTCTCCGAACATCCCTTCCGGGCGGCGGCGGCCGAGGTGGCCAAATACACGACCCACACCCTCGCCGACCTGGGGCCGGAGCTCGCCGGCCAGACCGTCACGATCGGGGCAATGGTGTCGAAGACCCACCTTCGCCGGACGCGCGACGGCCGGCGGTTCCTCGGCGCCGAGCTCGAAGACCTCTCCGGGACGGCTGAGGTGACTGTCTGGAGCGACACCTTGGACGAAACGGGCGAGGAGCTCTGGAAGGAGGGGCGCATCCTCATCCTCGCCGTGGAATGCCGCGAGCGGGGCGATCGGCTCAGCCTCTCCGTACGCCAAGCGGTCGAGTTCCAGGGCGAGGCTACGCCTTCGCTCGCTGTGCCAGCCGGGGCGCCGAGTCGCACCGCGGCTCCTGAAGGCAGCCATGCGTCGAACGGCTCCCGCCCGCGCGCCAACGGCCGCGCTGCTCCCCCTTCCGCAACCGAGCTGGAAGCGGACGCCAGCCCGCCCGCTGAGCGGCCGCGGCTCGTGGTCACCCTCTACGAGACCGATGACCCCGTGGGCGACGAGGCCCTGCTGAAGGCCGTCACCGAGCGGCTGCGCGAACACCCTGGCGAGGACGAGGTGCGCCTCGTCGTCGTCGACACAGCCGGCCGGGAGGCGGAGTTC
>DAOUCS010000105.1:0-19013 GCA_034431815.1 Dehalococcoidia bacterium | reverse complement strand
CGATCTCGGTGTCGTAGCCGTTCGGGAGCCGCTCGATGAATTCGTGGGCGCCGACAGCTTTAGCAGCCTCGGTGATCTCCTCGTCGGTGACGTCCGGCCGGGATATCGCGAGGGTCGATCTCCAGCCGCTCGAGGTTGTGGACGAGCGCGGTGGGTGAGAGGCCGGCATCGAAGAGGAAGCGGTGCACGCGCTCCCCGGCGCGGGCTGTCACCAGGCAGGCGAAGCCGTGCTCGGCGACCACGGTCGAGGCAACGCGTGGCGCATCCAGGAGAGGGTTTTCGACGGCTGGTCCGAAGGGCCTGCGGATGACCGCCCCCTCCCGGCCGGGGAGGAGGGCGTCGGCGACGTTGTCGACCAGAATTTGCACGTGAAGCTCGTCGAGCGGTTCGAGGGGCAGGACCACGGGCGCAGCATGTCCGGGGCACCGCGTCCGCGTCAACGCCATTCCTCGCTGACGCGGCCCACCCGGAGGAACACCGGCCAGCGGATGCGCGCCGGCCGTGCCGGGTCGCCCCAGTGCCGGGCCAGCTCGCGGGCGAAGGGAAGGAGGGGGTCGCGACCGGTCTCGGCGAGGAACCGCTGACGCGCCGACCAGGTGGCCAGGTAGCCGAGCAGCTGCCGAAGGCTCCATTCGGCTTCCATGTGGAACGCCGGAGCGGGGAGCTCCTCGAAGGGGAACGGGAGCGTCCGGTAGCCGGCCTCGACGTGGCGGCGGGAAGGCGGCCAGAAGGGCCCCAGCGTTTCGCCATAGAAGCGGGCAAGAGCGGCGTTTGCCTCGGGGTCCTCGAGCTCGCAGGTGGCGTAGCACCACACTGCGAGCACGGCGCCGGGGCGGGCAACCCGGCGCACCTCCGCGTAGAAGCGCGGGAGGTCGAACCAATGGAGCGCCTGGGCGACCGTCACGAGGGAGAAGGCCCCGCTGGGAAGTCCCGAATCTTCGGCGAGCGCGACGCGGTACACGACGTTGGGGAGCTGCGGGGCGTGGGCGAGCTGTTCGGCGCTGGCATCGGTGGCCACGACGTGCGCGAAGCGGCGCGCCAGCCCTTCGGTAGCCTGGCCGCTTCCCGCCGCGCAATCCCATACCCACGCGTCTGCGGGGACGAGGCTGGCGAGGTACTCGAAGAGCGCTTCCGGGTAGCGCGGCCGGAACGCCGCGTACTCGGTCGCGACGGCGGAGAAATGGTCCGCGAACCGCAACTCCATTGCGGCAGGCTAACAACGCCCTTCGCCGGCAGCTAGGGCGGTGCGGGGGCGCGCCGGCGGGCGGCCAGGGCGAAGGCGACGGCCTCGGCCAGGGTGCGGAAGGGGGCTTCGGCGTTCGCTTCGCGCTGGTCCGGCGGAAGGTCGAGGAGCCAGGCAAGCTGCTCTTCCGCCTGGGCGATGGCTTCCGGCGCGTACGGCTTGAGGCGGCCGAGGAGCGCGCGGTGGGCCTGGCGGCGTTCGATGACCTCCAGCCCGTCGAGGATCTGCCGGTGCGGCGTGCCCTCCCAAATGACGAGGATCATCGCCTCCCGGAGCCAGCGCTCGACGCCGAACTCGCCCAGGGTTCCGAGTCCGCCGTGCACCTCCATCGCCCATTTCGCCGTCTGCACGGCCTGCTCGGCCGTCCAGTACTTCGCCAGGTGGGCGAGGAGCCGGAATTCGTGATACGCCTCCGAGTACGGCGGACGTTCGCGCCAAACGGCGTCGAGGGCGCGGACCGACTCCCAGGCCAGGGCGGACGCGGCTTGGAAGGCCGCGTACCGCTCCCGGAACTGCTCGCGGAGCAGGGGGTGCTCGGCGATGGGCTTGCCGAAGGCCACCCGCCGCTGCGCGTAGGTGGCGGCCTCCGCGAGACAGCGCTGCATGAGGGCGGCGCTCCCGATGCTGTTCGCCACCCGCGACAGGTTTAGGACTTCGAGAATGAGGTAGATGCCATGGTCGCGCGTGCCGAGGAGGTATGCCTCGGCATCGCGCAACTCCACTTCGCCGGTGGGCACCGAGCGGGTGGCGATCTTGTCCTTCAGGCGGCGGATGGTGTAGTTCGGCGTGCCGTCGGCGCGGAATCGCGGCACGAGGAAGAGGCCAAGCCCGCGAACCGTCCGCGGCGCGCCCTGGATGCGGGCCGCGACCACGGCCAGCTCGGCACCTGCATTGCTGGCGAAATACTTGTCGCCGGTGAGCCGCCAGCCGTCCTCAGCCGGTACGGCCACGGTTTCGACGCCCGCTCCCAGGTCCGACCCGCCCCTGATTTCGGTCATCCAGGTGGCGCCCTGCCAGGGCACGCCCTCTCGCGCGAGCATCGGCGGCAGGAAGCGGTCGCGGACGGCGGGGTCGGCGTACTTCTCCAGGGGGACCGCGGTGCTGAGCGAGACCGTGTACGGGCAGGAGAGCCCGGGGTCGGCGAAGGCGGTGAGGTAGAGCACGGCGTACGGCCCGGAGAGCGAACCCTCGGCGAACGCCCGCCACACGGCGCCCGCTTCGTAGCCGCGAGCGAGCAGGCGGCGGTACTCCGGAGGGTAGAGAACCTCGTCGACCCGCCGGCCGTCGCGGTCGAACTGGCGGAGCCACGGGGTTCCTGCGCGATCCACGGCGGCCGAGATTTCCCGGCCTTCGGTCTCGAGGAAACGTTCGTACTCGGCGAGGTCGTCGACTGCCGGGGCGCTGCCGAGGGCCTCGCGGACAGCGGCTAGCGGCGAAGCGATCGATTCCCACTGCATCCCGCCACCTCCGGCGTTGGTGAACCCGGAGGGATGGTACGCGCCCCGCGTGCGTCCGCCTACCGTCCGGTCGGTCGGAAGTTCGCGGTTTCCGGGCCGCGAACGTCAGGCGCCGCTGGCGGCTCGTACGCACAGGAGGGGTCCGAAGCGGGGGGGTCGCCGGTGAAGGCGAACGCGCGGGCGCGCGAGCCTCCGCACACCTCGCGAAATTCGCAGCGCCCGCATTTCCCCTTCAGGCGGGAAGGATCGCGGAGCGCTCGGAAGAGCGGCGACTCCCGGTAGATGCGGGAAATCGGCTGCTCGCGGACGTTCCCTGCCGGAAGGGGGAGGAAGCCGCTGGGGCACACGTTCCCCAGGTGGTCGACGAAGCAGAAGCCCTTGCCGTCGTTGACACCTGCGGCTGCCGTGGGGTCGCTCGGTCGGCGGGCATACCCGGCTCCCGTGCGGATGTGCGCTGCGGCGGGAAGGGGCGTCTCACCGCGGGCTGCCCGCTGCAGCACAACGCGGCGGAACTGAGGAGCGGCGGTGGTGCGCACGTAGAACGGCGCCTTCGCTGCCAAATCGGCGAGCCAGCCGAGGACCCGCTCGTGCTCGTCCGGCGAAAGGACGTCCGCCTGCTGGGCGCCGCCGGTCGGCACGAGGAAGAAGACGCTCCAAACGCTCGCGCCGAGCGCGGCGACGAGATCGGCCAGCGCTTCGAGCTCCTGGACGTTCCGCCGGCAGACAGTGGTGCCGATCTGCAGCGGGATTCCGAGGGAGCGAACTTCGGCGAGGATGGCGACGGTGCGAGCGTACGACCCGCGGACCCCGCGGAAGGCGTCGTGGACGGCGGGCGTCGCTCCGTCGAGGCTGATGTGCACCATCTCCGCGCCCGCTTCGCGGGCCTCGCGGAGCGCCTCCCGCGTGACGAGCCGGGTGGCGCTGGGGGACAGGGCGACACGCAGCCCGCGGGCCTTCCCACGAGCGATGAACTCGCAGATATCGCGGCGTATCAAGGGGTCGCCCCCGGTGATGACGAGGACACGCGCGCCCATGTGGGAGTTGTCGTCCACGAGGCGAAGCCCCTCTTCGGTGGTGAGTTCGCCGGGATGCCGGCGGGGTTGGGCTTCGGCGCGGCAGTGAACGCAGCGCAAGGCGCAGGCTCGGGTGATTTCTCACGCCACCGTGAACGGCGCCGCGTCGAACGGGGCAAACTGTGGTGAACTTGTCATCTCAGCTGGCCAGCCTCGCGTTTTTTCGAGCATCGAAGCCCTTCGGAAAGGTTTCGCGCTAGGGCCGAATGGCCGCGACGGCTGGCCTGGCCGGTAGAATCGCCGCATGGAGCTGAAGGTCACCCGCTACGAGGTCCGGGAGGGCGTCGCCACCATCACGCTCTGCCGCCCCGAACGGCTCAACGCGTGGACCGGGCGGATGCACACCGAATACCGCTGGTGCCTGGCGCAGGCGGAGGCCGACCCCGCGGTGCGGGTCATCGTGGTGACGGGCGCTGGGCGGGGGTTCTGCGCCGGCGCGGACGCCCGCGCCCTCGAAGGGCAGGTCGAGAAGGGGGGCTACGACCCAGGCACGCCGGAGGACATCCCCACCCCCGGCTTCGGGGTGCGGCCGGAGTTCGACGCCGACTTCGCCTACCACTTCGGGCTTTCCAAGCCGGTCATTGCCGCCATCAACGGACCGGCCGCGGGCGTCGGGCTGGTGCTCGCCTGCTACTGCGACCTGCGCTTCGCCGCCGCGGGGGCGAAGCTGACGGCGGCGCACGGCCGGCTCGGCCTCCCGGCGGAGTACGGCCTCTCCTGGCTCTTGCCGCGGCTCATCGGCGCCTCCCGGGCCATGGAGCTGCTCCTCTCCAGCCGCATCTTCACCGCCGAAGAGGCGGAGGCGATGGGACTGGTGCACCGCGTCGTGCCGGGCGATCGGCTGATGGAGGAGGTGTACGCCTATGCCGGCCGCCTCGTGCGGCACGTGGCGCGGTCTTCCCTCGCGGTGACGAAGCGGCAGCTCTACACCGACCTCCATCGGGATGCCGCCAGCGCGGTGCGCGAATCGCGCCTGCTCCTCGACGAGCTGATGCGCGGTCCGGACTTCCGGGAGGGCGCGGCGGCCCTCCTGGCGAAGCGCGAACCGGAGTTCTGGCCGCCACGGTGACGGCGCCGCACCCGCTCAGCCGTGGAAGCGCGGCTCCCGCTTCTCGAGGAAGGCGGCGACGGCCTCGCGGTGGGCGGGGCCGTGGCGGAGCTGCAGGAGCGTCGCTTGTTCGAGCTTCACCACGTCGCGCAGGTTCGTCTCGCAAGCGTTGCGGCGGATGAGCCGCTTCGCCAGCCACACCGGCTCCAAGGGGCCGGCGGCGATCTCCTCCGCGAGGGCGTAGGCCGTTGGCATCAGCTCATCGTGGGGCACGATGCGGCTCACGAGCTTCCTGGCCAGCGGGTCGGAGGCGTCGATGATCCGCCCGGTGAGGGCGAGCTCGAGGGCGGCTTCGATGCCGGCCACCTCGGCGAGGTTGTGGGTGCCCCCGCATTCGGGCACGAGCCCGACGCGCACGAACCGGGCCGAGAACCGCGCCCGCTCGGAGGCGATGCGGATGTCGCAGGCCAAGGCCATGGTGAGGCCGATGCCGACCGCCGGTCCGTTGATGGCTGCGATGGCCGGCTTCCCTTCGGCGAGGGCGATGGGCACGTTGGGGCTCGCCTCCTGGGCGTCAGCGAAGTTGATGAGGGGCGGGCGGTGCGGCCGTCCGGCGGCCGCTTCGCCTGCCCAGCCGGTGATGTCGGCGCCGGCACAGAATCCCCGGCCGGCGCCGGTGATGACGATGCAGCCGACGGTGTCGTCATCGCGGGCGCGGGCGAGTGCGTCCAGGAACTCCCGCTCCATCGTGCCCGTCCAGGCGTTGAGCTTTTCGGGGCGGTTCAGGGTGATGGTGACGACGCGACCGCGCTGCTCGTACAGGATCTGCTCGTACTGGGGCATGGGGCTCCTCGCGCTGTGGGAGTGGAGCGACTCCCGTCGAATCTACTCCAGCGCCCGCGGCTGTGCCATTGCCTAGAGCCCAGCGGCGCACCCGCAGCAGCCAGCGCACGGGCAGCGGATGCGCCTTCGTTTCGGGGCCCGCTTGCTTGGCGCGCCCGAACTCGCGCTGGTACCACGCCCCGCGCTCGATGGCTTCGTCCAGCTCGCGGAGCCGCTCCCGCACGTACCAGTCGTCGATGTACATGGTGTCCTCCTTCGCGGCGGGAATGCCCGCCGATCTCACCGTCGCGCGCCGATGTTGCCGGAGCGTGAGCGGCGGCGCAGCGGCATGTGAAATGGGTCACGAATTGCGGATTGGGTCGGCGCGCCGTACGCTCCCACCGCTGTGGAGCCGCTGGCGCCGCCCGTCGTCGACCACCTCATCCTCGGCGTGCCCGACCTCGAGGCGGGGATGGAGGAGGTGGAGCGCCGCTTCGGCGTGCGGCCCGTTCCGGGCGGAAGCCACCCCGGCCGCGGGACGCGGAACGCGGTCGTGGGTTTGGGCGAGGGCGTCTATCTCGAACTCCTCGCTCCGGACCCGGCCCAGCCTTCGGTGCCGCAGCGCCTCTTCGGCGTCGACCGGCTGACGGCGCCGCGGCTCGTCGGCTGGTGCGCCCGGGCCGACCGTCTGGCCGAGCGGGTGGCGCGGGCGCGGGCGGCGGGCTACGACCCCGGTGACCCGAGGCCGGGAAGCCGGGAGCGGCCCGACGGAGCCGTGCTCCGCTGGACATACACGGCGGCGCCTCCCCCCGAAGGCGGCGGCGTGGTGCTCTTCCTCATCGATTGGGGCGAATCGCCTCACCCTTCCGAAGGGCTGCCCCAGCTGGGGCGGCTGGTCGCCTTGCGGGGCATTCACCCCGAGCCGCGGAGGGCGGCGGCCCTCCTCGCGGCCCTCGGCGTCGTGCTGCCGGTGGATCCGGGCCCCGAGCCGGGGCTGGCGGCGGCCGTGCTCACCCCGCGGGGGCTGGTGGTGCTCCGCTAGACGAGCCCATCGGGGGTGGTCCGCCGAGCGGTGAAGCGTCCGCCCGACTCCCCGCTTTCGTAGTCGATGATCACGCCCCGGAGTGCGGCGGCGCTGGCGGGGTCGAGGGCGAGCGTGACTTCGTGCTGGGCGACCACCACATCGCCCGGCCGCGGCGCCGCCTCGAAGGAGATGGTGTGACGGGCAGTGGCGCCCTCGCCTTCGAGCGAGATCCGGAGCACACAATCCGGCGGGTCGTGGGCGGCGGCCAAGGCGCGAAGGCGCTGAGCGGCGCGCTCCGTAAGGGTGAGGATCGGGTCGACGGTCATGGCGCGACCTCCTGGCTGGCTTCCTGCGACGCCTCGGTCGGCCGTGACCTGCGAGCGACGCCGCTGGAGAAGGACCCCTTCCCTGTCACCCTGCCGGGGCCGCCGCGCCGCGTCAACCGCGATGCCTCTACCTCCCGCCTCCGGGACTCCCTAAGCTGGAAGGCAAAGCTGCCGAAAACGCGGGATGCCAAAGGGGGTGGCGCATGACCGAGACGGGAACCTGGGCGGTGAAGGTCGGCCTCGCCCAGATGCTGAAGGGCGGGGTCATCATGGATGTCGTCACCGCCGAGCAGGCGAAGATCGCGGAGGAAGCGGGCGCGGTGGCGGTGATGGCCCTCGAGCGGGTGCCGGCCGACATCCGCCGCGACGGCGGGGTCGCCCGCATGAGCGACCCGGAGAAGATCCTCGAAATCATGGACGCGGTCACCATCCCCGTGATGGCGAAGTGCCGGATCGGCCACTTCGTCGAGGCGGAAGTGCTCGAAGCCCTCGGCGTCGACTACATCGACGAGTCAGAGGTCCTCACCCCGGCGGACGACGCCCACCACATCGATAAGCACCGCTTCAAGGTGCCCTTCGTCTGCGGGGCTCGGAATCTGGGCGAAGCCCTGCGCCGCATCGCCGAAGGGGCGGCCATGATTCGCACCAAGGGCGAAGCCGGCACGGGCGACATCGTCGAGGCGGTGCGCCACATGCGCGCCGTGATGAGCGAGATTCGGCGGCTGCAGACGATGTCCGACGACGAGGTATACGCCTACGCGAAGGATATCGGGGCACCGGTCGAACTGGTGAAGCGGGTGAAGGCCGAAGGGCGTCTGCCGGTGGTGAACTTCGCCGCCGGCGGCGTCGCCACGCCGGCGGATGCCGCCCTCATGATGCGGCTCGGCGCGGACGGCGTCTTTGTCGGGTCGGGCATCTTCAAGTCCGAGAACCCGCCCAAGGTGGCCCGCGCCATCGTGGAGGCGACAACGCATTACAACGACCCCGAAGTCATCGCCCGGGTGAGCCGCGGGCTGGGAAAGGCGATGCAGGGCATCTCCGTCCACTCGCTGGGCGAAAAGGAGCTGCTCGCCGTCCGCGGATGGTAAGGGACGGCGCCGATTGACCCGCCCCTGCCGCCGGGCGTAGGCTGGCGGCGCCGGAGAAAACGGGGGACGCGCTGGAACGGAGAAGGGGCTCGGCACCAACGCTGGAGGTGGTGCCGTGCGCGCTTCCTTCCTCACCTGGAGCGCAGGCGCTCTTGCGGCGGCGCTGTTCGCATTGTCTCTTCGCACAGGGCCGGCGGACGCTGGCGGCGATCCGTACGGAATTCCTGGGGTCGATTACGTCGACGGGCGGGTGCTCGTGGCCTTCGTGCCCGGGACGCCCGGCGAGGCCGCCGCCGCCGCCCACGCGCAGGCGCGGGCGCGCGTTGTGGGCGGGCTTCCGTCCCTCGGCGTGCAGATCGTCGACGTCGGCCCGGGCCGCGTCCCCGAGGTGGTGCGCGCCTACCTGCGCAACCCGAACGTCCGCTTCGCCGAGCCGGACCTCATCGTGAGGGCCGCGGTCGACTGCACGAGCGGCAGCGGGACGTTCGCGAACGACCCCTGTGCCTGGCGGCAGTGGGGCCGCGACAACGAAGGGCAGAACTGGGGCGGCGGCAACGGCTCGCCCGATGCCGACGTCGACGTTCCCGAGGCCTGGGCCGCGGGGGCGCGGGGGAGCGGCGTCATCATCGCCGTGCTCGACACCGGCTACGACACCACCCACGAAGACGTTGCCGGCCGCCTCGAATCGTGGGCCGACTTCACGGGCTCGGGCATCGAGGATCGGCACGGACACGGGACGTGGACGGCGTCCATCGCCGCGGCCGCAGCGAACAACGGCACTGGGATCGCGGGTGCGGCGCCGGAGGCGCGCCTCATCGTCGGCAAGGTGCTCGGCGATGACGGCTCCGGGAGCTGGTCGCAGGTGGCGGCCGGCATCACCTGGGCGGCTGACTACGGCGCCCGTCCAGAGACAGGCGGACCGACAGTTATCTCCATGAGCTTGGGCGGGTCGTGCACGCGCGGCCGGCTCTTCCTCTGCAGCACGCTGCAGGCAGCCGTTGAGGATGCCGAAGCGAAGGGAGCCCTCCTCATCGCCGCGGCGGGGAACTCGGGCAAGGCGAGCCCGGAGTACCCGGGCGCCTTCGAGGAGGTGCTGGCGGTGGCCGCCACCGATGACCGCGACGCCATCGCCGGCTTCTCCAACGCCGGCGAGATCGCTGCGCCCGGGGTGAGCATCTTCGGCGCCTTTCCCGACTGCGCGGGGGCGACCAGCTTCCGGCTGCAGTCGAGCGGCATCGACTGCGGCTACGACTACGGCTCCGGGACCTCGGCGGCGACGCCGATCGCCGCCGGGGCGGCGGCGCTGGTGTGGTCGGCTTCGCCCAGCTCGTGGGCCGCTGACGTTCGGAACGCCCTCACTTCGTCGGCCCAGGATATCGCGGGGACGTCGTACGACGGCGCCGGCCGCCTCACGGCCTGCGGGGCGTTGGCGGGTTGCAGCGAATCGTGGGGAGGGGACGGCACCGGCGGGGGAGGCGGCGAACCGCCCGCGGGCTACGTCGTCGACCTCACCGGCTCAGCCTCGAACCAAGGCCGCACGTGGACGGCTCAGGTGACCATCGCCGTGGCCTCGGGCGGGACGGCAGCCCAGGGTGTCACGGTGGACGGATCCTGGAGCACCGGGGAGGCGGCTTCCTGCACGACGGGCCCAGACGGCACCTGCACCGTGTCGCTGGCCGGAATTCCGAAGCGCACAGCTTCGGTGACCTTCACGGTGGCGTCCGTGGGTGGGAGCGGCGACTTCGGCGGCGAGACGTCGGTGACCGTCGCCAAACCGTGACCGGCGGCCCGCAGCCGGCAACGGCGGCCTGCCGTACACTAGCGGCATGACGGCCACCGGCTCGCTGATTCGGGAACGGGCCGCAGCGGCGCGCGCTGCCGCGCGCACGCTCGCCCGTGCCTCGACCGCGGTGAAGAACGCAGCCCTCGAGCGCATCGCCGCCCTGCTGGAAGAGCGAACCCGTGCCATCCTCGAGGCGAACGCCCGCGACCTGGCCTACGCCGAAGCCCAGGAGCTGGACGCGGCCTTCGTCGACCGCCTCACGCTCACGCCGGAGCGCATCCGCCAGATGGCGGCCGATGTGCGCAACGTCGCCTCGCTGCCCGACCCGGTCGGGGAGATGTTCGATGTGCGCACGCTGCCGAACGGCCTCCTGGTCGGGCGGCGGCGCGTGCCCCTGGGCGTCATCGCCGCGATCTACGAGGCGCGCCCGAACGTCACCGTCGACATCGCCTCCCTCTGCGTGAAGAGCGGCAACGCCTGCGTGCTCCGCGGCGGCAAGGAAGCGGTGAACAGCAACCGCGCCCTGGGCGAGGTCGTCCAGGCGGCGCTGGAGTCGGCCGGGCTGCCGGCCTCGGCCGTGGAGGTCATCACGGATCCCGATCGGGCGCACATCGACGAGTTGCTCCAGGCGAATGACCTCATCGATATGGTGGTGCCCCGCGGCGGGAAGGCGCTCATCGACTACGTCCGGGCGCACGCGACGATGCCTGTGGTCGCCCACGGCGATGCCGTTGTCCACATTTATGTCGATGAATACGCCGACCTGGAGATGGCGCTCCGGGTGACGGACAACGCGAAGACGCAGCGGTATTCGGTGTGCAATGCGGTGGATACGCTGCTGGTGCACGCAGCCATCGCCCCGCGCTTTCTGCCGGCGCTGGCCCGGCAGTGGGCCGGTCGGGTGACGCTCATCGCCGACGATCGGGCGCTGGCGATACTCGGCCCCTTCGCTGCCGATGGTCTGGCGCTCGAGCGGGCGAGCGAGGAAACCTGGCGGACGGAGCACCTGGCGCTGCGCTGCGGGGTGCGTATCGTCGACACCCCGGAAGAGGCCATCGCCCACATCGAGCGGTACGGGAGCCACCACACCGACGCCATCCTGACGGAGCACTACGGCCGCGCGATGCAGTTCGTCGAGGAGGTGGATTCGGCGGCCGTGTTCGTGAACGCCAGCACGCGCTTCACCGACGGGGCGCAGTTCGGCCTGGGGGCGGAAATCGGGATTTCCACCGACAAAGTTCACGCCCGCGGGCCGATGGCGTTGCGGGAGCTGACCAGCTACAAGTGGACCATCTTCGGCAACGGGCAGGTACGCACGTGATCCAGTTCGAGCGCGAGGCGCGCACGCCAACCTCTGAGTCGTACACGATCTACGAGGACGGCGGCATCGTGGGCCGCATCGACCTCCACTACCAGAACGGGAACGTCTACGGGACCCTCTGCACCACGGCCGACGCCGACGAGGCGCGCATCCAGGAGCTCATCGAAGCCATCGACGAGCGGCTCGTGATGACCGCCGAACCATACCGGGAAGACTTCGTGGTGACCGTGTGGCGCGGGTCGCCGGCGGGCGTCTACAGCGACGCCGACTTCGAGGACGACGAAGAGGACGAGGACGAGTTCCGGATGAACTAGGCGGGGGCCGCGGCGGCGGCAAGCCGCCTCCGGGCGCTCAGCAGTTCGCCGGCGAGGCAGACGGCCAGGACGATGACTCCCACCGCGGCGAGCACGGGCCGCGCCCCGAGGGCGTGTACGCTCGCGCCGGCCAGGAGCAGCGGGAGCACGATGACCGCTTCGCTCACCGCCTCCTGGATGGCAAACACCCGGCCCTGCTGATCGAGCGGCGCCGCAGCCGAGAGCACGGCTCGGGCCGCGACGAGGGAGACGGTGAGGGCGAACCCGGCTGCCAGCGCTACAAGCATCGCCACGCCGAGCGTGATCGCCGCCCCCGAATCCACGCCGGCGAGCAGAGCGAGCGGCGTGCGACGGGCAGCGAGCGTGACCCCGAGGTCGAGGGCGGCAGCAGCGAATGCCGCGCCGGCCAGAGTGACGAGGGAGAGACGCATCGCCGGAGCGAGGGCCTCGGCGCGGAAGCCGCGGCCGCACCAGGCGAGGCCCGAGGCCACGCCCGCAGCACCCGGAAGGAAGAGGAGCGCGAGCCCGCCTGGCCCGATGCCCATCTCGCGGGCGAGGTAGGCTGGCAGGGCGATGACCATGGCCCGCGCTGCCAGGGAGCGCGCGGCCATGGTCAGCACGGCGTACGCGGCTCGGCCTTCGGCGGCGAAGAAGGAGATGACGTCGCCGAAGCCGAAGGTCGGGCGCGGGGAGGAGCTGGTCGCGGCGGCGGTGCCCCGGAGTCGATACCCGAGGAGGACGGCGAGGACGACATGGGCCGCGAGGCCCGCCGCCGCGGCGATGAGGACGGCCTGGAGGCCGCCCAGGAACAGGAGGAGCGGCGCCAGGACGAACATCCCCAAGCCCTGGCCGCCGTACTGCAGCGCCACGAGGATCGCGTGGGCCCGTCCGGGCTGGCGGGCGCGGAGCACCCGTACGAGCGTCAGTTCCGCGGGCGTGTACACCTGGGACACGGCGGAATAGGCGAAGGCGAAGATCCAGGCGTCGCGCGGGCCGCTCATGGCCGCCGCGGCAGCCGCCGCCACCACCAACCGCCCCGCTGCGCCGGCGGCGATGGCGGCCCGCGGCCCGAGGCGGTCGGCAACCGCGCCCCCTAACGGGCCCAGCACGACCGCCGGGATGAGGATGGCGGCGAAGACGCTGGAGAGGTCGACCGCGGCCCTGGCGCTGGTGCCGGCCGCCAGGAAGAGCGCTGCCAGCAAGACGTTCTGCGCCGTCTGCGCCACGAGGCGCATTGCGTAGAAGCTGGACGCTGCCCCTTCGCTTCCTGCCGCGTTCGCTTCCGCGTCCGCCACGGCCGCGCCTCCCGTCGATGGTCCCGCGGCTGGCGGCCGCGGGCCGGAGCCGGCAGAGGGGCTGCGGTGAGCGCGGACCCCTCCCCATTCGCCTACGGGGTTAGCTGACGGGTTCGGCGATGGGGATCGCCTATGCGCCCGAAGCGCAATTCACCCCGGATAGTGGGTCCCCCGTTCCCCGCTGGCGCGGGGATTCGGCGTATTCCCAGTCTAGCAGGAGGCAGGCGCGGCAGGACGGATTCGTAAGACGGTGGCGAACGATCCGGCCTCTTACCGCTCGCGAACCTGGTGGGCTGCAGCGCCGTCCTCGAAGAGGGCCGAGGCGGCGCCGTCGGCCGCGTCGAAGAGCGGCTGCGGGTAGGCGCCCACGAAGATCGTGGCGAGCATGAGGGCGGCGGCCGCTGCCCAGAGGGCGGGCGCCACCCGGAAGCGGGTCGCGCCCTCGGGCGGGTCGAACAAGTACATCTGCCGCATGACCATCAAGTAGTAGTAGAGGCTGACGAAGCTGGCGGCGACGGCGATCCCCACCAGCCACATCAGTTCGGGCAGGGCCGAAGCCTGGAACATGAAGAGCTTCGTGGCGAAGCCGGCGAAGATGGGCAGGCCCGCGAAGGAGAAGAGGGAGACGGTGATCACCATTGCCAGGAATGGCTGGGTTTCCGCGAGCCCGCGCAGACCGGGGATGGTGTCGTCGCCTGTTCGGTCGTAGGCGGCCTGGAAGGCAGCAAACGCTGCCAGCGTGCTGATGATGTAGCCCGTGAGGTGGAGGAGGAGGGCCGCCGTGGCCGCGTGGGCCACGCTGCCGTCTCCGTACCCGAGGGCGGCCACCGGGACGAGCATGTACCCCACCTGCCCGACGGAGCTGTAGGCGATGAGCCGCCGGAAGTTCGTCTGCTGGATGGCCACCAGGTTCCCGAAGACGATGGTCAGGGGCGCCACCACAGCCACCAGCCACCGCCACTCCTCGGGGTCGGTGTGGAAGGCGCTCGTGAAGAGGCGGAGGATCAGGGCAAATCCCGCCGCCTTCGATGCGGTGGAGAGGAATGCGGTAATGGGCACCGGCGCGCCCGTGTAGGCATCGGGTGCCCACGTATGGAAGGGCACCGCCGAAACCTTGAAGCCGAGCCCCGCGACGATGAGCACGAAGGCGGCGATGGCTGCCACGCCGGTGTCGCCCGACCGGTTGGCCAGCGCCTCGGCGACCGCGGCGTAGGTCGTGTCGCCCGCCAGGCCGTAGAGGAGGCTGATGCCGTACAGCAGCATGGCGCTGGCGAAGCCGCCCAGGAGCACGTACTTCAAGCTCGCCTCGTTGCTCTTCAGGTCTCGCCGGAAGAACCCGACGAGGATGTAGAGGGAGAAGCTGAGCAGTTCGAGGGCGAGGTACGCGGTGAGCAGCTCGCGGGCGGCTGCCATGAGCGACATGCCGGCCCCCGCGGTGAGGAGGAGGCCGTAGTACTCGCTCGCCTCTCGCGTGCGTCGCCGCAGGTACTGGGCGGAAAGGAGACAGGTTACGAAGACGATGCCCGCCGCCAGGGCGCGGAAGTAGGTGGTGAAGTGGTCCACCACCAGCACGCCCATGAACTCCTTCGGTTCGCGGCCGAGATAGGCGAGGCTCGAGGCAAGCCAGCCGAGGGAGACGGCGGCAGTCAGGTAGGCGAGGACGTCCTTGCGGAGCCGCGGCCAGATGAGTTCGATGGCCACGATGGCGATGGCGGCACCGGCTGCGATGTATTCGGGGACGAAGAGCGAGTAGTCGCGCATCTCAGTTCGTTACCCCCGGAAGGACGAGCACCGTTTCGCTCACGCGGTCGACGAACGGCGCCCAGTACAGGCCCATGGCGAGGATGGAGAGGATGAGCAGTCCGCCGGAGATGACCTCGACCGGCCGGGCGTCGCGCAAGGTGGCCCAGCGCGGGTTCAGCGGGCCGAAGAAGACGATGGAGAAGAGGCGCAGCATGTAGGCAGCAGCGAAGGCGGCGGCGAGCACGCCGAGGGCGCCGAACACCGGATACGACTGGAAGGTGCCCACGAAGATGTGGAATTCGGCCGTGAACCCGGAGAGACCGGGCAGCCCGACGTTCGCCAGGCCGGCGATGACGTAGCCGATGACCCACAGGGGCATCACCTTCGCCACGCCCCCAAAATCCTTCATGTCGCGCGTGTGCGCCTGGTCGTAAATGGCGCCGATAAGGAGGAACACGAGGGCGGTCATCACGCCGTGGCTGAACATCTGGAGGACCGCTCCCGTCATCGCCACGGCGTTGAGCGTCCCCAGGCCCATGAGGACGTACCCCATGTGGCTCACGGAGCTGTAGCCGGAGATGAGCTTGAAGTCCCGCTGGGTGAGCGCTCCGACGGCGCCGTAGACCGCTCCGATGGTGCCGAGGACGAGGAGGGTGGGCATCCAGAATTCGGCGCCTTCGGGGAGGATCTGGATGCCGAGGCGGATGATGCCGAAGGCGCCGAGCTTCATCAGCACGCCAGCGTGGACCATCGAGACGGCCGTCGGAGCCGACATGTGGCCGTCGGGCGACCAGGTGTGGAACGGCCAGAGGCCGGCGAGCACCCCGCATCCCAAGGCGAAGAACGGGAAGAACGTCTTCTGGAAGGCGGGCGAGAGGGCGCCCGACTGTCCCGCCTCCCACAGCGCAGGGAGGGAGAAGGTGCCCAGGCCCGCTTCGCGCACCACGGCGAAGATGCCGACCCAGATGAGCACGGAGCCCGCCACCAGGTAGAGGGTGAGCTTGAGCGCGCCGTACTCCTTCCGGGTCGAGCCCCAGACGCCGATGAGCAGGTAGAGGGGCACCACCGCGAGCTCGTAGAAGAAAAAGAAGAAGAAGAGGTCGAGCGAGAAGAAGGTGCCGTAGACGCCCGTCAGGAGAAGGAGGTAGAGGATGAAGAAGTCCTTCGGCCGGTAGTCGATCTTCCAGCTCACGAGGATGCCGCCGAAGGCGACGATCCCGTTGAGCAGGGTGAGCAGCGCCGAAATCCCGTCGACGCCGAGGTAGAGGGAGACGCCCTTCTCGCCCAGGAAGGCGACGTTTTCGACCCAGGGCCAGCGGAGCGTCATCTGGATGGGGTCATGGCCCACCTGGTAGGCGGCGAAGATGTAGACGGAGAGGCCGAGCATCAACGCTCCGGCCGCCAGGGAGAGGTACCGGTGCGCCATCCGGTACTGTGATGGGACGAGCACCAGGATCGCCGCCGTCACCAGCGGCGTGGCCAGGGTCGCCAGCAGCACGTACCCCTGTGCTTCCTCCAAGGTCATGCGGTCAGCCCCTCATCACCAGCCCGGCGACGGCCAGCGCCACGACACCGAGCGCCAGGCTCATGGCGTAGTGGGGCAGCCGCCCCGACTGGAGGTGTTTCAGGACGAAGCCTGCGTAGCCGGTCACTTGGGCGGAGCCGTCGACGCCGGTATCGTTCACCACGTAGCGGTCGAACCAGCTCACCACGTAGCTGAAGCCGAGCACGCCGTAATCGATGGCGGCCTGGTAGAGCTCGTCGAAGTAGAACTTATTCACCAGCATGTCGTAGAGGCGCGGCTGCCATTCCGCCAGGCGCGTGGCGCGGTCGAGCCGGCCGCCCCAGTAGAACCAGGCCGCCGTGAAGGTCCCCAGAAGGGCGAGCACCACCGATGCCGCTGCGAAGGCGGCGTCGAATTCGTACTCGTGCGGGCCGTGCGAAGCGAGGAAGACGAACTCACCGAAGCCGCCGGGGAACCCCAACGCCGTGCCGACTTCGTGGAAGACGACGAAGCCGGAAACGATGGAGAGCAGGGCGAGGAAGACGAGCGGCCCGGTCATCACCGGAGGGGTCTCGGCCGTGTGCTCCGCGATGTGAGCGTCGCGCGGCCGGCCCAAGAAGGTGCGAATGAAGAGGCGGGTAGTGTAGAACGCGGTCAGGATGGCGGCGAAGCCGAGGAGGCTCACCGCCCAAGCGCCCCACTGCTTATCGAGTACGACGAGGATTTCATCCTTGCTCCAGAAGCCGGCCAGCGGCGGCACGCCGGCCAGCGCCAGGGAGCCGATGAGGAAGGTCGTGCCCGTAATCGGCATCCTCTTCCAGAGCCCGCCCAGCTCGTTCATATCCTGGTGGTGGTGCGTGCCGATGATGACCGAGCCAGCGGCGAGGAAGAGAAGCGCCTTGAAGAAGGCGTGGGTCATCAGATGGAACATCGAGGCGTCGGGAGCGCCGGCCCCGGCGGCAACGAACATGAAGCCGAGCTGGCCCACCGTGGAGTACGCCAGCACCTTTTTGATGTCGGTCTGGGCGAAGGCTAAGAAGCCGGTGAGGATAGCCGTCACCAGGCCGACAACGGTGATCACCAGGAGCGTCTCGTCGACGACCTCGAACGCCGGAAGCATGCGGTTCACGAGGTAGACGCCTGCGACGACCATCGTCGCCGCGTGGATGAGGGCGGAGACGGGCGTGGGGCCCTCCATGGCGTCGGGCAACCAGACGTGGAAGGGCACCTGGGCGCTCTTGCCCATCGCCCCGATGAAGATGAACAGCATGGCCACAAGGAGGTAGGGGTGGCCGAAGTGTCCTTCCTCGGCGAGCTGGAGGATCTCCTGGATGTTGAAGGTCCCGGCTTCCCGCCAGAGGAGGATGATGCCGATTAGCAGTCCCACATCGCCGATGCGGGTGGTGACGAACGCCTTTTTCGCCGCCTCCACCGCGCTCCGCTTCTCCCAGTAGAAGCCGATGAGGAGGAAGGAGCAGAGGCCCACCAGCTCCCAGGCGATGTAGAGCAGGAGCAGGTTGTCGGCCAGGACGAGGAGGATCATCGAGGCGGCGAAGAGCTGGAGAAGGGCGAAGAACCACCAGTACCGCGGCTCGCCCTTCATGTAGCCCACGGAGAAGACGTTCACCATGAACGCCACCGTGGTGATGACGGCGAGCATCACGATGGTGATGGGGTCGACGAAGATGCCCATCGGGAAGGAGAAGTCGCCGATGCGCGTCCATTCGATGGCCGCCGTGAAGGGTCCGAGCCCCTCTCCCTCGCGGAGGAAGTCGGCGAGGAGAGGGAAGAAGAGGGCAAAGGAGGCGGCGATGGAGGCGATACCGAGCCAATCGCCCCCGCGGGCGAGGTAGCGGCCGAAGAGGGCGAGCACGACGAATGCGCCCGCCGGGATGGCAGCGAGCAGCCAGGCGTGTTCAGCACCCATGGGCGGTTTCGACCCCTTCTACCACTTGAGCTCCGCTGCTTCGTCCACGTTGCTGGTGGCGCGCAGGCGGAACAGACGGATGACGATGGCAAGGGCAAGCCCCACCTCGGCCGCGGCCACGGTGATGACGAACACGGCGAACACCGCGCCCGTCACCCGGTCGGGGTCGAGGTAGGAGGCGAAGGCGGCGAAATTCAGGCTCACGGCGTTGAGCATCAGCTCGATGCCCATGAGCACGAGGATGGCGTTCCGCCGAGCCAGGACGGCGTAGACGCCCAGGGCGAAGAGGATGCCGGAGAGCGCCACGTAGTTCTCGAGCGGGACCATCGGCTACTCGCTCCCCTCCTGCCGGGCGATGATGATGGCCCCCACCAGGGCCACGAGCAACACCGCCGTCACCACGATGAATGCGGCGCCGAAATCGGTGAAGAGGCGCTCACCCACGCGGCCGATGGGGAGCAGCGATGGCTCGCCGCGGTTGCCCGGCCAAACAGTGGCTGTGGCGGCCCCTACCAGCACGGCGCACAGTCCGCCGCCGACCAGCAGGGCGAAGGGCCATTGCGGGCCGGTGAGCGAGACCCCGCGCGGCGTCCCCGCTGCCGTCCTCGTCAGCATGAGGGCGAGGAGGATGAGCACCGTCACCGCGCCCCCGTAGATGAGGAACTGCACGAGGGCGAGGAACTCGATCTGGAGGAAGATGTACATGGCCCCTACTCCGGCCAGGGCCACGATGAGGAAGATGGCCGAATGGATGACGCTCCGGGAGAAGACGACCCCGGCGGCCGAGGCCACGATCCCCGCGGCGAAGATCCACCACAGCACTTCGGTGATCACGGCTGCAGACTCTCGATAGAGATTCCGAACTCGTCGAGCACGGCCTTGACCTCGGGGGGCACCGGCTCGCCGCGGGCGAGTGCCTCACGGGCGGCCCGCTCGGCGCGCATGCGCCGCGCGCGCTGCTTCCGGGGCGAATTCGGGTCGCCGACGACGCCCGCAGCTGCCGCCGCCTTGGGCTGGGCGCCGCCGGGTGCCGCGGGCGCGGCCG
>DAOUCS010000104.1:0-29584 GCA_034431815.1 Dehalococcoidia bacterium | reverse complement strand
GGAGAAAACCCGCAATGAAGCCACCATCGGGAGATGGTGGAAACCACCGTCGCGCGGACCCGCCGCCGCATCGGGGCCCGCCTGCGGCTGGTACTCGGCTCGGATGCGAACCGCCGCGTCGTCGCCGCGGAGGGCGACAGCAGCCTCGATTCGCTCGTACATCTTGGCGACGTCCAGCATGGAATGCCTCCGACGAGTGTTCATCGGGCCGATGCGAACGCGACGCTACGCCGGCCCTGAACGGCCTGTCAATGCTTTTCGGGCCCCATCCGAAAAGACGTCATCAGGTGTCGCAAACGGCGGGCAGCAGCTCGCGCGCTTCCAACCTAAGCCAAGCAGCGGCTCCCGGCCGCGAGCCTCCTCGTGAACGTCGCGAGGAGTTTCGGTTCGGAGACAACCATCCCCAAGATTGGGCTACGGGGTCTCCCCCGCCTTGCGGGCGTGGGCGCACCTTGCGTTCCGAGCGGTTCCCCCAAGAAGCCCCGCGGGAGGAGGCTCACCCTACCTCAGCCGAGCCCGACCCGCTATCTCCCGCCCCCCAATCCAAACTCCACGCTGGCGAAGCCGCGCACACTGGGTTCGCCCTGCTCGTTGAGCACCGCCAGCTCGACATCTGCCCGCGGCCGTCCGTCCTCCTCGTACACGCGCGCCACGCGGCCGACGATGCGGAGCGTCGACCCCACGAGGTCGGGGCGCCGGTGCGCAGCGCGCACATCGCGCATCCACCCCCGGCCCTCTAGCCAGCCTTCGACCGCCGCATAGAGGAGCCCGAGCTTCAGCGGCCCCGGAACGAGCGGCCCGGGCATGCCCTGCGCACGGGCGGCTTCCGGGTCGTAGAAGAACGGCGGGAAGTTCCAGCTCAGCCCGCAGTAGCGGATCACGCGCTCCATCGTCGCCGCCACCTCGAACGGCGGGAACTCGCGGCCTTCCTCCCACGGCGCGGCGCTCACGGCTCCTCCTCGACCGACGAAGGTGCGCCGGAGGGATCGTAGTGCATCAGGGTCATCGACGAGCGCGCCACCAAGGCACCGGTGTCGTCGCGGAATTCGACCTCCGTGCGTACGTAGAGCGCCTGACCGAACCGGCCGCCGAGCCGCTCGGTGATGTCGGCGACCTTCGCCTGCGCCCGCAGCGCCTCCCCCAGCCGCAACGGCCGCTCGAAATGCCACTCGTTGGAAACGAGCAGGCTCTTCGGCAGGGGGTCGGGAATGGAGAGCCTGGGCACGTCCGACTCCAGCGCGGCGAGCACGAAGCCGGGGACAGGAGCCCCCTGTGCGAGCACGAGCCCCTCGCGCGAGCCGCGGAACACGTCAGCGGCGCGCTCGACCGCTCCCGCGCTCACGTACACGGTGACTTCCGGCCCCGTCCGGCCGATGAACGACCGCAGCTCGTCGGTCAGGAGCGATTCGAGCGTCACGGGGGCAGCGTAGCGGCTTGGGACGTGCCCGCTCAACGGCCGGGCGGCACGGCGGGGCGTATCATGACACCGTGATCTACCTCGACCACGCCGCGACGACCCCGCTCTCGCCGCGGGCGCGTGCGGCCATGGAGCCGTTCCTCGGCCCCGAGTTCGGGAACCCCAGCGGACTGTACGAGCTCGGGCGCCGCGCCCAGGCGGCCGTGGACGCTGCCCGGCGGACCGTGGCGGAATGCCTCGGGGCCGAACCGCGGGAGATCATCTTCACGAGCGGCGGCACCGAGAGCATCAACGCGGCCCTCCTCGGCATCGCCACAGCGATGCGCCGGGGCGGGCTCGGCGCTCACGTCATCACGACCGCAATCGAGCACCACGCCGGACTGCATGCCGCACAAACCCTAGAGACGCTCGGGTTCGACGTGACCTACGTTGGCTGCGACCGGTGGGGGCGGGTCCATGCCGAGGAGGTGGAAGCCGCCCTACGCACCGATACGGTCCTGGTGAGCGTCATGCTCGCCAACAACGAGGTCGGCACCATCCAGCCGGTCGAGGCGGTCGCCGACGCGGTCCGCCGCTTCGCCGCCCGCACCGGACACCGGCCCATGCTCCACACGGACGCCGTCCAGGCAGCCGGGTGGCTCCGTCTCGATGTCAGCTCCCTGGGGGTCGACGCCCTCAGCCTCTCGGCGCACAAGTTCGGCGGGCCGAAGGGCTCGGGCATCCTCTTCCTGCGGCGCGGTACCCCGTTCCAGCCGCTCCTGGCCGGCGGCGGGCAGGAGCACCAGAAGCGGGCAGGAACCGAGAACGTCGCCGGGATTGCCGGAACCGCAGCCGCCCTCGCCGAGGCTGCCACGGGGATTGCCGAGCGCCGGGCGCGCGTCTGGGCGCTCCGCGAGCGCCTGCGCGAGGCGCTCCTCCGCCGCGTGCCCCGCGCCTCGCTCAACGGGTGTCAGGAGGGGTGCCTGCCGCACATCCTCAACGTCGCCTTCGACGGCATCGAGAGCGAGGCGCTGGTCCGGGCGCTCGACGAACGCGGGGTCGCCGTGAGCTCCGGCAGCGCGTGCTCGAACTCCACCTGGGAGCCCTCGCACGTCCTGCTCGCGATGGGCGTCCCGATCCGCACGGCAGCCGGGAGCATCCGCTTCAGCCAGGGCGAAGGGACGACCGAGGACGAGGTGGAGGTCGCCGCCGAACGAACGGCGGAGGCCATCGCCCTCCTTCGGGCAGGCTCGCCGAGGGAAGGAGTCCGCGTGTGACCACCTGGACCATCGCCCAGGCGCTGCTGCGGCTGGACGAGTTTCCGGCCGCCGCCGTCCTGCGCCTGGACCGTGCGGAGCCGTTGTCGGGCCGCGCCGTAGTTCTCCCGTCCGCCTTCAACCCGCCGACCGCGGCGCACCTCGCTCTCCTCGAACTGGCTGCCGCCGCCGTGGGGGCGGACACAGCCGTCGCCCTCCTGAGCACCAGGAACGTCGACAAGCCGCTTGGGGGCGCGCCGCTGCACCACCGGGCCGGCATGCTGCTGGCGCTGGCACGGCCCCGGGGAAACCTCGCCGTCCTCGCCACCAACGCGGCCCTCCTCGCGGGTCAGTCGGCGGCGCTAGGCCGCGCATACCCGGAGGCGGAATTCGACTTCGTGGTAGGGCACGATACGCTCGTCCGCCTCTTCGAGCCCCGCTACTACGCCAAGGACGGCATGGCAGCTGCCCTGGAAGCGCTGTTCCGCCGCCACCGCCTGCTCGCTGCGGAACGGGGTCCGGGGGGCCGCGAGGCCATCCAGGGAGTGCTGGCCGGCCCTGCGCGCCGATGGCGCGAGCGCATTCTCATCCTCGACGTGCCGGGCTGGACGGCCGCCGTCTCGTCGACGGAAATCCGCCTCCGGGCGGCGAGCGGCCTTCGCCCGCGGGGAGCGCCCGCCGAGATCGCCCGCTACATCGCCCGCCACCGGCTCTACCGGGGCGGCATCAGGTGATCAGCGAGAGGTCGGGCCCGCCTTCGGTCGCGACCACACCCCGGGCAACGAGGTCATCGACGGCGGCGTCGTCCATCCCGAGGAACTCCCTCAGCACCTCCCGGGTGTGCTGGCCGAGGTCCGGGGGCGGGCCTTTGATGCCCGCTTCGGAGGCCGAGAACTTGAACGGCGTGTTGGCGATTGGGATGGTGCCTGCCCGGTGGTGGTGCACCGGGACGATCATGTTCCGATGTTGGACCTGGGGATCGGCCACGACCTCTGGCACGCGGTTGATGGGCCCGCAGGGGATGCCCACCGCTTCGAGCTCGGCGAGCCATTCCGCCGTGGTCCGCTTGCGGAACGCCGCCTCGAGGATCGGCTCGAGCTCCGCATGGTTCGCCGTCCGCTTCGGGCCGGTTTCGAAGCGCGGGTCGTCGATGAGCTCCGGGAGGCCGAGGATGCCGCAAAGCAGGTTCCACTGGTTCTCTTCGCCGAACCCGAGCGCCACGACGAGGTAGCCGTCGGCGGTGGGGAAGGCCTGGAAGGGCGTGGCGCTGGGGTGGCGCGTGCCGAGCGGGCCGGGGACCTCTCCGGTGACGAAGTAGCGCATGATGGCGTTCTCCATCACCGTAACCTGGCAATCGAGCATGGAGATGTCCACCGCCTGCCCGCGGCCGGTGCGCTCCCGCTCGTGGAGCGCGGCGAGGATGCCGACGACCGTGAACAAGCCGGCCGCAATGTCCCCGTAGGAGACGCCGGGCCGCACGGGGCGGCCGCCGGGCTCGCCGGTGATCGACATCGCGCCGCCCATCGCCTGGACGATGATGTCGAGGGCGGGCCGGGTGCGGTACGGGCCCGTTTGGCCGAAGCCCGAAGTGGAGGCATACACCAGCCGCGGGTTGCGGGCGGAGAGCACGTCGTATCCGAGCCCCAATTTCTCCATCGTGCCGGGAGTGAAGTTCTCCATCACGACGTCGGCACGCTCGGCGAGACGCAGGAAGAGCTCGCGGCCGTCCGGGTGGCGCAGATCGATGGCGATGGAGCGCTTCCCGCGGTTGATGCTGAAGAAGTAGCCGCTGAAGCCGTTCTGGTACGGGCCGGTGGTGCGGGAGATGTCACCCCACGGCGGGCGCTCGACTTTGATGACGTCGGCGCCGAGATCGCAGAGGAGCATCGAGGCGAAGGGGCCGGCAAGGACCCACGTGAGGTCGAGGACCACGATGTCTTCGAGGGGGCGCACGGTTCGGAGTATACGGAGCGCCTACGCGCCGAGGGCCGCGAGCCCGAGGTCGCGGAGCATCTGGAGGTCGTCGGCGGCGCTCCGGCCGCGGGTCGTGAGGTAGTTACCCAGCACGATGCCGTTCGCTCCTGCCAGCAGCGCGAGCGCCTGGAGGTCGCGCAGCACCCGTTCGCGGCCGCCGGAGACGCGGATGCTGGCCCGGGGGAAGAGCAGGCGGAAGAGGGCGACGATGTGCACCGCCTCCAGCGGTTCGAGGAGAGGCCGGTCGCCGAGGGGTGTTCCGGGCCGCGGGTCGAGGAAGTTGATGGGGATTTCCGCCGGGTCGAGCGTGCGGAGCTGTTCGGCGAACTCGAGGCGCTCGGGCCAGCTTTCGCCCATGCCGAAGATGCCGCCCGAGCACACCTCCATCCCCGCTTGCCGGGCGTAGAGGCAGGTCTGGTACCGCTCCTCCCAGGTGTGGGTCGTGACGACGCGCGGGAAGAAGCTCCGGGCCGTCTCGAGGTTATGGTTGTAGCGCTGAACGCCGGCAGCGGCGAGGCGGCGGGCGTCGTCGGGCATAAGGATCCCCAACGAGGCGTGGACCTGGAGCGAGGTGTGCGTTCGCACGGCTTCCACGGCAGCGATGGCAGACCTGAGGAGACGCTCGTTCGGACCGCGGACCGCGGCGACGATGCAGAACTGGCGGGCTCCCTGAGCCTCCGCCTCGAGGGCTCTGCGGACGACCTCGTCGGGGTCGAGGAAGGGGTGCGCCGCGACGCCGGTATCGAAGTGCACCGACTGGGAGCAGAACCGGCAATCCTCGGGGCAGCCGCCGGTCTTCGCGCTGACGAGCGCCTCTAGCTCGGTGCCAGAGCCGTGGTGGCGAAGCCGAACCGCATGCGCAATCGCGACGAGCCGAAGAATGTCCGGCGGGGAAAGGTCCACGAGCTCTTCCGCCACGGCGATGGTGAGCGGCTCTCCGGCCAGGGCCCCGCGCTCCACTGCTTGCCAATCGACCATGCGATTCCTCCTCCATGGGGCAGCGCCGCCGCGCCGCCACGAACGCGATGGTCGCGGAGCGATGGGGCCTCTGTCAACCGTAGCTAGCCTATGGGTGACAAATAGCCTGGTGGCAGCGTCCGCTCCCCGTCGCCATACTGGCGGCCATGATCGAGCTCCGTCCCGCCACCGCCGACGAAATGCCGGAGGTCGCCCGGCTCGTCTCCCGCTCACTCGCGCTGGACCCGGCGAAGTTCCGGGCGCTCCGGCCGGAGATGACGCTGTGCGTGTTCGAAGACGACCGGCTGGCGACCGTCCACGGTTCGTGGCCGCTCACCATGCGGATGAACGGCGTCTCGACGCCGATCTCGGGCGTGACCACCGTGGCGACGGATCCCATCGACCGCCAGCGCGGCTTCCTGCGGATGGCCATCCGCCGGCACTTCGAGGAGCTGAAGGAGCGGGGCGAGCGGCCGCTGGCCGTGCTGTACGCCTCGCAGGCGGCCATCTACCAGCGGTTCGGGTATGCGGTGGTCTCGACCCACCACCGGTACCAAATCGAGCCGCGGTACCTGCAGTTCACTCACCCCTGCGACCTGACGGGCCGCCTCCGGGAGATCGACCCCGAGCGGGACTTCGGGCTCCTCGTCGAGCTGTACCGCGCCTTTCGCGAGGACACGACCGGCTTCGTCCACCGCGGCCGCCCGATGTGGGCTGCGGGGGCCCTCGCGCCGCCCGAGGGAAAGCTCGACCAGAAGGTCGCAGTCGTCTACGAGGAGGAAGGGCGGCCGTTGGGCTACTGCATCTACACGACAGGCCCCGGTCCGTACGAGGGACCCGAGCCGACGCAACGGGTGATCGTGAATGACCTCGCGTGGCTCGCACCCGCGGCGTATCGCGCCTTCTGGTCTCTGATGTCCCGGATGCACCTCGCTCGTTATGTCTTTTGGCAGGCCGCCCCGCCCGACGATCCCCTCCCGGAGCTGCTCCTCGAACCGCGCATGCTGCGGGACACCGCCTACGACGGGATGCTCGCCCGGATTGTCGACGTGGTGGCAGCGCTCTCCGCGCGGGGGTACGACGCCGACGGCCGGGTGGCGTTCACTGTCCGCGACGACTTCCTCACTTGGAACGAGGGTGGGTACGAGCTCCGTGTCGAAGGAGGGGAAGCCTCCGTCCGGCGCCTGCCCGGCCTCCCGGAGCCGGCGATGACGGTCCACACGCTGGCCAAGCTTCTGTTCGGGCACCGGAGCGCCAGCCAGCTCGCGGCCGCCGGCCTCATCGAGGGTGCCGACCGCCACGCGCTCGCGGCGATGGACGCGCTGTTCCGCACGCGCTGCGCACCGTTCAGTCCCGATCGCTGGTGAGCTCTTCGGCTGCCTCGTCGGCCTCGTCGGCTTCGCCGGGGGCGAGCGGCACCTTCATCAGCTCGCGAAGGACGGCGGTCGCGTAGGCGCCTTTCGGCAGGGCGAAGGACACCCAAAGCCCCTCCTCGGAGGGCTCGACGCTCCATTCGCTCAGCGGCACGCGGGCGAAGCGGCGGTCGCCCCGCCGCCGTCCGAACGCCTCGCGGGCCAGTCCGAAGCGGGCGAGGATTTCCTCTTCGAACGCGCGGGCGAGGCCGGCAGCCTCCCGCATCTTCCGGCCGAAAATGGGCCCCGTCGGCGAGATCTCGAACCGGAGCAGCCGTCCGCGTTCCGCCTCGGGGTCGGTGACCGTGAATTCGCCGCCGGTGGCGTGCTTCTTGGCGAGGTCTCCTTCGAGGAAGCAGTCGAAGAGCCCCCGCCGCATCCGCTCCGCGAGCCATTCGTTGAAGAGGAGCGACTGCACGCTCGACACGAGCAGCCGCTCGAGCCAGCGCGGGCCGACGCGCCGCCCCCGCAGTACTGCGAGCCCCTTCAAGGCGTTCTCTCCCTCGCGGCCGAAGCGCTGGGGGCCGAAGTAGTTCGGCACGCCTTCGGCGCCGAGCCGGGCGAGGATGCGCCGAGCCGCCGCCGCGTCGTGGGCGGCGCGGACGAGCACGCGGAAGCGGTTTCCGGCGAGGTGTCCCGTGCGGAGCTTGTTCCGGTGCGGCCGCGCTTCGAGGATGCGCACGCCGAGCTCTTCCAGCACCGCGGCGCGTTCCCGGAAGCGGCGCGGGATGCTGATCCATTGCCGGGCGACGGCGCGTTTGTCCTTGAGGCCGGCCGTTCCAATCTCCGCCTCCGGGATGCCTCCTGCATCCCGCAGGTGCTCGACGAGCTGCGGGGTGGCGATTCCGGCCTTCTCCACGTAGAGGAAGAGGTGCTCGCCTTCGCCGCACGGCAGGTAGGCGGGCAGCTCCTCGACAACGAAGTCTTCCACGCGCTCCCTAATGCGGCCGCCGATGCCGGGCAGGTCGCTGGTGAGCATCGGATAGGCGTCGAAGTCGGGGCGGAAGCCGGCCGGCGGCACGGCCCCTCCGTCGGCCGGCGATCGCACGCCGCTCAACGCGGTCCGACGGCGCCCGGGCCGGGGCCGCCGAACTGCTGCACTTTCCGCCAGTGGTGCTCGGTGAAGATTCGGCGCACCGTCCCGGACCGTGCTCTCATTACGAGGGATTCGCTGGTAGCGCCGCCGGGGACGAAATCGACGCCGCGGAGCAGCTCGCCCGTCGTGATACCGGTGGCAGCGAAGAAGACGTCATCGCTCTTCACCAGCTCGTCGATGGTGAGGACGTGGTTCAGGTCGAGCCCCCACTCGGCGGCGAGGCGGCGGTCGTCATCGTTTCGGGGCCAGAGCCGCCCCTGGAAGTCGCCGCCCAGGCACTTGAGGGCGCAGGCGGCGACGACGCCTTCGGGGGAGCCGCCGATACCGAGCAGCATGTCGACGCCCGTCCCCCGCATCGCCGCCATCACGGCGCCGGCTACATCACCGTCGGTGATGAGCCGGATTCGAGCGCCTACCGCCCGGATCTGGTCGACGATGTGGGTGTTCCGGTCGCGGTCGAGGACGACCACCGTCACCTCTTGCGGGTCCATGTCGAGGGCTTTCGCGACCTGGCGGATGTTCCACTCCACCGGCGCCTCGAGGTCGATCATCCCCTTCGCGGCGGGGCCGACGGCGATCTTGTCCATGTAGAACATGCCCCGCGGGTTATACATCGTTCCCCGGGGGGCGACAGCGACGACGCTGAGCGCATTGGGCCTCCCCATTGCAAGGAGGCGAGTGCCGTCGATGGGGTCGACAGCGACGTCGACCGCGGGGCCCTGGCCGTTCCCCACCCGCTCGCCGTTGTACAGCATCGGCGCTTCGTCCTTTTCGCCTTCGCCGATGACAACGACGCCGTCCATCGCGACGGTATCGAGCATCATGCGCATCGCGTCGACGGCTGCTTGGTCGGCCGCCTCCTTGTTGCCACGCCCCATCCACCGGGCAGCAGCGAGCGCAGCCGCCTCGGTGGTACGGACGAGTTCCATGGCGATGTTCCGGTCGGGCACCTGTTCCTTGCGCATCGACGTCCGGTCCTCCTGGGTCTGCGTCACGGGCGGGTCCTCGCTCCCTTGCACAATAGGCTCGGCGCGGAGAGCGCCGGCAGCGGCCGCGATAGCGCTATTCGATGGCATCTCGGCGCGCAACGCATCGTACCAGATAGCTGCCCCATGTCAGAGCGGCTTTCCGGTCATGAACATCAGGCCCTTGGCCAAGACTTCGCCGGCGAAGACCGCTCCCATCGCGATGTAGAGCAGCCCTGTCGCGCTCTGCATGGCTCGGATGCGCGCCGTCTGCAAGGAGAGAATCCCGAGCACGATAGGGAATACGAGGCCGACGCCGACGCGGAAATAGAACGCGGGGTTGGAGAGGAGTCCTACCTCCACCGGCTCCGACGGCGAAGGGACGATCCGCACGGGCACGAGGGCGTTCACGAGGAACACAGCGCACTGCAGCGCGAGCGCGCCGAGCAGCCAGAGAGAGAGCTCCTTCAGCGGCCAGGCGGGCAGCGCCCCTTCCGTCAGGTACCAGTGCCCCCAGACCATGGCAGTGGACACGGCGCCGGTGACCAGCGCGCCGCCCAGGAGGGCGAGGAAGACGGCCGGATACCCCCAGGCAGGCGGCGCCAGCATGTCGGCGAGCATCGCGACCGCCGCGACTCCGGCCGCCGAGCCGGCAATGGCCGCGAGCCGTCCCAGCGGATCCCATCCCATGAACACCCCCACGGCATAAGCGGCTGAGGCCGCGAAGACGGCCAGCATCGCGGACTTCGCCTCGCTCCACCACGAAGGGTCGATGGGATACCCGTCGACGTCGGCTCCGAGCTCGAGGCTGACGGCGAGCCAGTAGGCCAGCCCGCCCACAGCGGCGATACAGAGGGCCATGGTGAGAACGAACCCGCGGGTTACGCCTCCGCGGAGGTCGCTGGCCAGTGTCACCCAGAGGGAGCCGATGGCGAGTTCGGCGAGGATGAGCAGCAGTGTGTACGGGAGGGCCTCGACGTTCACACGGAGGAGTGTGCCAGACGAGCGCCCTTCGCGCCGGAACGGAGGCCAGCCCTAGGCGGTCTGGCGCAGGTCCGCACCGAGCCCGCTCCAGTCGATTGCCCGCAGCTCTTCAGGCGGAAGCCACTCGCCGAGTATGCGCCGGCAATGATGGACGGACGCCCCCAAGTCATGCGTGACGAGCGTCCATCCCGGCTCGGCCCTGCCGGTGACGCGGTGGATCGTTCGGCGGCTGTGGTCATAGTAGATGCCCTTCATCCCCTCACTCCCCACGGCAGCTTTCACCTTCATTTTCGGCTATATGTCCATAGAGCACAGGCATAGCACATCCGGGCCTTCCCCGATTTTCTGCCTGTGAGTCCCCAGGCCAGCCGCCCAATTCGACGGCGTCGGCCGACGCGCCGGATGATCCCCGCGTGCGCCCGCGACCCCGACCTTCGCTCGCCGAACGCGCTGCGCCCTCCGCCGTACTCCTCACCGGGGTGCTGGCGATCTCGTGGGCCGCGATTTTCGTTCGGCTCGCCGGCGAGGCTCCGGCCCTCACGATTGCCGCGGTCCGGATGGCAGTCGGCGCTGCCGTGGTCCTCTGCGCTGCCGGCTGGTGGATGCGTCGGCAGGGCGCGTCCCTCGACATCCGGCGCGGCGCTCCGTGGTATGCGGCCGGCGGCGTCATCCTCGCCGGGCACTTCTGGAGCTGGTTCGCCTCGCTCGAGCGGACAAGCGTCGGCAGCAGCGTCATGATCATCGGGCTCCAGCCCCTCCTCGCGTCGGCGATGGCGTACGCGTGGCTGTCGGAACGCCCCACCCGCTGGGAGCTGGCGGGGATGGCCATGGCCGCTGTCGGCCTCGCCGTGATCGGCGCCGGCGACCTTCGGGGCGGGACCGATGCGCTAGCCGGCGACGCCCTCGCATTCCTGGGCGCGGTGCTCGGCGCGGCCTACCGCACCGTCGGCCGGGCGGCGCGTCCGATCCTGGGCGCTCTCGAATACTCCGCGGGCGTATACACGGTGGCCGCGGTGCTCCTCTGGGCACTCGCGGCAGGGACGGGATCCCGCGTGTCCGGGTTCGCGCCCGACACGTGGGTGTGGCTGCTGGCGCTCGCGATCGTGTCTCAGGTAGTCGGGCACACGGCGATGAACTGGGCGCTCGGCCGCTTCCGCGTGGCCACGGTGAGCTTGGTGGCACAGGCCGAGCCGGTGCTTGCCACGCTGCTGGCGGTTCCTGTGCTGGGCGAACCCGTGGGCGCGGCCGTCGCCGCCGGGGGGCCGTTCATCGTCGGCGGCGTTGTTCTCGCGCTGGTTACGAGCAGCGCTGCCCACGCTCCCGACCCCGAAGCCTCCAAAGCGCGCACGCCTCTTGGCTAGGAAGCTCCCTCTTCGCCTGCGAACTAACTGACCTCTCCTTCGCGAGCGACGTGGTCTGCACGTTTCTCCCCAACGAGAAATCCGTCGTCACGGACTCTTCACTCACGCTGGCCCGACGGCTGCCGACTCTTCGAGTAGGGGGTTGGTGGGTGCGGCTTCGCATGTTGCATGCTGGGCGTGCCGCGGGGCGATCCGCGCGCACGGAACTGGAGGTGGGAATCCTCCAGGCCGCTCTGGCGGCGCTGTTCTGCATCGGTGTGGGATCGGGATGGCTGCGAAGCGACCCGGGCCTCGCACCTTGGGCGATGGGCTGGATCGCGGCCTACCATGCACTCGCCCTTCTCTACACCCTTCGGTTTCGGGCGCGCGGCCAAACCATCCCGGCCGCAGAAGCCGCCAAGGTACCGCTCGATGTCGCCTCGGTCACGGCCGGTTATATCGCGCTGGCCGACCCGGCCTCGCCGTTTTGGGCGGTGTACCTGTACGCCTTGGTGGCGTATTCGCGCCGGATCGCTGGTCCGGCGTACGTGATTCTCGGCACGTACGTCCTCGTCAACCTCGCGGCTGCCCAGCTCATCGTTGAGTGGCGAGCCGACGGCTCACCCGGAGCGAACCGCATCGCCGTCATGATGGCGATCGCTGCCGTGGTGTTCGCGCTCGCCAAGGCTACGGGGGACGAATTTCGTCGCTCGGCGCGGGAGCTCCGACGGGCAGCGGAGACCGATCCGCTCACAGGCGTCGGCAACCGCCGGTGGTTCATGGAGGCACTACCGCACCTCGCCTTCGACCCCGCCGACCGCTTCGCAATCCTCATGGTCGACCTCGACGACTTCAAGCGGCTCAACGACGATTACGGCCACCTCGTGGGCGACCAGGTGCTGGCCGATGTCGGCCGCGTGCTCCGGCGCACCGTCCGGCCTGGCGATCTGGTCGCCCGCTACGGAGGGGAGGAATTCGTGATCGCGCTCCCTGGCGCCGATGACCTGGCCGCGAGGCATGTTGCGGAGCGGGTGCGCAATGCAATCCTGGCGACCGTGCCGACGAGCGCGTCCGTCGGTGTAGCAGTGCGGCGGCCCGGGGAGCCAGCGGAGTCGGTGGTGCGCCGCGCCGACGACCTGCTGTTGGCAGCAAAGCGGCGGGGCAAGAACCTCGTCGCCACGGAAGAGGAGCTGGCGAAAAGCGCCTAACTCGCCCGGCCGCTACCCTCGGTGCCGTGCGTCCGGTGGTCTTTTTCGACATCGACCTCACGTTGGTGAACACGAACGGCGCAGGCCGGGCAGCGATGCGCCGGGCGTTCGAATGGCTCGGCTTCGACGGGTCCATTGTCGCCCAAGTGCCGATCGACGGCCGGACCGACCGCGCGATCTTCCTCGACGCGCTCGAGCGCTTCGGGGTTCCAGCGACTCAGCTCGAATCGGCGCTGGGCGAAGTCACGGAGCGGTACCTTGACCTCCTGCCCGAGGAGCTTGCCGCGCGGCGCGGCGCTGTCCTCCCAGGGGCCCGCGAGGTCATCGAGGCGCTGGCCGAGCGGGAGTGGGCCCTCGGACTGGCGACGGGCAACTTCCGGCGCGGGGCGGAGCAGAAGCTACGCTTCTACGGACTAATGGAGCCCTTCGCCTTCGGCGGCTTCGGCGACCACGTCACCGTTCGCGCAGAGGTCATCGCCCAGGCGCTCGCCGAAGCCGAGCAGCACCTCGGGGGGCCGCTCGATCGTCAGCGCGCGTGGGTCATCGGGGACACACCGCTCGACATCGAAGGGGCCCACGCAGCCGGCCTGCGTGCCCTCGGCGTCGCCACGGGCAACTACCCCGCCGAGGCCCTTCGCAAGGCTGGAGCCGATGCCGTGGTACCCACGCTCGCAGACACGGCGGAGGTGCTGGCTATCCTCGAGGGCTAGAGGGCGGCCAGCCGTTCGCGGAGGCCAGCCGCCCGCTCTTCGGCCTCTTCCAGGTTGCGGCGCACGCCCTCGATGACCCGCTCCGGCGCCTTGGCGAGGAACTGCTCGTTCGCGAGCTGGGCACGGAGCCGCTGGGCGTACGCCTCCGCTTCCGCCAGCTCCCGCTCCAGGCGCCGGCGCTCCTCGGTGCGGTCAACTGCCGGCAAGGCAACCGCAATCTCAGTGTCGGCTACGCGGTCGAAGGCGAACTCGCCCTCCGGGAGCACGGCGGCGGCCGGGAGGAGCTCCGGAACGCAGCGGGAAAGGGCGGCAGTCGCGGCCAGCGTCTCCTCGAGGGCAGCGCGGAAGTCGCCCGCCCGCAGGTACACCACGGGGCGTTCCGTTGCCGGAAGCCGCTTCTCGGCCCGTATGTTGCGGATGGCGCGGTTGACGGCGATGACGTGCTCCATCGCCTGCTCGGCCGCGGGGTCCCGCCAGTTCGCCCCGCTCTTCGGGTACCAAGCCACGATGAGCATCTCGGGTACGTCACCGGGCAGATGGTCGCGCAGGTGTTGCCACAGCTCCTCGGTAACGAAGGGCATGATCGGATGGAGAAGCCGGAGCGAGTAATCGAGGACGTGGCCCAGAACGTCGAGGGGCCTCTGGTCGCCCGCGGCGAGGCGCACCTTCGCCATCTCGATGTACCAGTCGCAGAACTCGTTCCAGAGGAAATCCTCGATCCGCCGGCCGACCTCCCCGACCTGGTAGGCTCGGAAGAGGGAATCGACGTCCTCCATCAGCCCCTCGAGGCGGGAAAGGATCCAGCGGTCCTCCAGGGCGTACGTCTCCCGATCGGCCGGGTGGGGTCGGCGGATGCGATGCTCGCCGAGCCGCATGAGGACGAAGCGGCCGCTGTTCCACAGCTTGTTGGCGAAGTTGCGCGCCGCCTCCAGCCGTTCGTCGCTGTACTTCTGGTCCTGGCCGAGGGTGGTGTTCGCCAGCAATCCGAAGCGGAAGGCGTCAGCCCCGTACTTCGCCGCCGCCACGAGCGGGTCGACCACGTTCCCCTTCGACTTCGTCATCTTCTCGCCCTTGGCGTCGCGGATGAGGCCGTGGAAGAGCACCGTGCGGAAGGGGATGGCGCCATCGGGACCGCGGTGGCGCATGTTGTACAGCCCGAACATCACCATCCGGGCACACCAGAAGAACATGATGTCGTACCCCATCTGCATGTCGCTCGTGGGGTAGAAAAGCCGGAGCTCTTCCGTGTCGTCGGGCCAGCCCAGGTCGGCGTGCGGGGCGAGGGCGGAGGAGAACCAAGTGTCGAGCACGTCGGGGTCCTGCCGGAGCTCGGCGCTCCCGCACTTCGGGCAGCGGTCGGGGTCGTCGACCTGGACGATGGTCTCGCCGCAGCCGCAGTACCACACGGGGATCTGGTGCCCCCACCAGAGCTGCCGGCTGATGCACCAGTCGCGGATGTTTTCGAGCCAGTTGAGGTACACCTTCACGAAGCGCTGCGGCACGATGCGGATGCGGCCGCTGCGCACCGCTTCCGCGGCGGCGCTGGCGAGGCTGACGCCGGGCTCGTACTCCTTGTTGACCGCGACGAACCACTGTTCGCTCGGCAGGGGCTCGACCGTCGTCCGGCAGCGGCTGCAGCGGCCCACGCTGTGCACGATGTCCTCGACACGGTCCAGGAAGCCCTCGTCGGCGAGGTCTCGGACGATTGCCTCGCGAGCTTCGGCCACCGAGAGGCCGGCGTAGGGCCCTGCCTCTTCGTTCATGCGTCCCTTCAAGTCGATGGCAACGATGACCTCGAGGCTGTGCCGCTGCCCGATCTCCCAGTCGTTCGGGTCGTGGCCCGGCGTGACCTTCAGGGCCCCGGTGCCGAATTCGGGGTCGACGGCCTCGTCGGCGACAACGGGGATTTCCCGACCGACGAGGGGGAGCAAAACCCAACGTCCGATTCGCTCCTCGTAGCGGGGGTCAGCGGGGTTCACGGCCACGCCCGTGTCCGCGACCATCGTCTCCGGCCGGGTAGTGGCGACGACGATCGCATCCGGCAGCGGCATGCCGCCTTCGCCGACGATCGGGTACCGAACGTAGTACAGCTTCGCGGGCTCCTGCTCGTACTCCACCTCCAGGTCGCTGAGGGCGGTCTCGCAGCGCGGGCACCAGTTGATCATCCGCAGCCCGCGGTAGATGAGCCCATCGCGGTAGAGGTTGACGAACGTGGTCCGCACCGCCCGCACGATGCGCGGGTCGAGGGTGAACACGTCGTAGTCCCAGTCCGCGCTGGCCCCGAGCCGCTTGTGCTGCTCGACGATGCGGGCGCGGTAGCGCCGCACCCACTCCCAGGTGCGCTCGATGAACGCCTCCCGACCGATGTCGTGGCGGGTAAGGCCCTCTTTGGCGAGCTCGCGTTCGATGACGTTCTGGGTGGCGATGCCGGCATGGTCCTCGCCGGGCACCCAGAGGGTCGCGTCGCCCTGCATCCGATGCCAGCGGACGAGGGCATCGGTGAGGGCATCTTCGAGCCCGTGGCCCAGGTGCAGCTCCCCCGTGACGTTGGGCGGGGGCATGATGATGCAGTACGGCTCGGCACCGGGCACGAGCCTCGGCTTGAAGTAGCCCCCCCGCTCCCACTGCTCGTAGATTCGGGCCTCTACGCTGGCCGGCTCGTAGGCAGGTGGGAGCTGCTTGCGAGACGGGAGCGTCGCCATGGTTCATCCCTCGGCAATGGACGGGCTGGAACAGCCGGAAGGCGGCTCGTTCGAGCCAGTGTACGAAACGAGCGTGCTGCAATCGATCGCCTTGGTTATGTCCGCAAGCTCTCCAGCTTCCGGGCGAGCTCGCCCGGATCGGCGTCGATGTCGAGGACTTTCCGGCGGGACGCCGCCCCCGCCGCGATCCGCAGGGCGCGGCGAGGAACGTCCAGCGACTCGGCGATGAGCTCGAGCGCGGCGGCGTTCGCGGCACCGTCGGCCGGCGGCGCGGTGACCCAAACGCGGAGCACCGTCCCGTCCCACGCAACCCGAGGCCGGCTGGCACGGGGTGTCACCAGAAGCGTGATGCGCGCCATTGCCGCACACTCGCACACATGTTCGCCATTCGGTACACTCTCGCCAGCACCGGGGTTCCTGCTAGTATCTAGCCGGATGCCCCGAGGGGCAGGGAGGAGATGACAAGCGAAGACCGGCGGCGCGCCTTGGAGCTTGCCCTCGGCCAGATCGAGAAGCAGTTCGGCCGCGGGGCGGTGATGCGTCTCGGCGAAGCGCGGAACATTACCGTCGACGTCATCTCCAGCGGCTCCTTGGCTCTCGATATCGCCCTGGGCGTGGGCGGGATCCCGCGGGGGCGCATCACGGAGATCTACGGGCCGGAATCGGCGGGGAAGAGCACGCTCGCCCAGCACATCATGGCCGAAGCCCAGAAGATGGGGGGCACCGCCGCCTACATCGACGTCGAGCACGCCCTCGACCCCGGCTATGCCCGCGACCTGGGCGTGAACATCGATGAGCTGCTCGTGAGCCAGCCTGACACCGGCGAGCAAGCCCTGGAGATCTGCGAGGCGCTGGTCCGCTCCAACGCGGTCGATGCCATCGTCATCGACTCCGTCGCCGCCCTCGTGCCTCGGGCGGAGATCGAAGGCGAAATGGGGGACGCGCACGTCGGGCTCCAGGCACGTCTGATGTCCCAGGCCCTGCGGAAGCTCACCGCGGCCATCGCCCGGACGAGCACGGCCGTGATCTTCATCAACCAGCTCCGGGAGAAGGTCGGCGTGGTGTTCGGCAACCCGGAGGTCACACCCGGCGGCCGCGCCCTGAAGTTCTATGCCTCCGTGCGGATCGAGCTGCGCCGCGTCGATTCGATCAAACGGGGGAACGAGACCGTCGGCAACCGCGTGCGGGCAAAGATCGTGAAAAACAAGGTCGCGGCGCCGTTCAAATCGGCGGAGTTCGACATCATGTTCGAGCCCCCGCGAGGCATCAGCCGAGTGGGCGACATCGTCGATCTCGGCGTGGAGTATGGCGTCATCAGCAAGAGCGGTGCTTTCTACAGCTTCGGCGACCTGCGCATCGGCCAAGGGCGCGAGAACGCCAAGCAGTTCCTGACGGAAAACCCCGAGGTGGCCGCGGAGATCGAAGCCCTTATCCGCCAGGAGGCCGGTCTGGTGCGGCCGGCACAAGTGCCCGCGGCCGCCAGCGCCAGCGATTGAGCCAACACCTCGGATGCCTATGGACGAACCTCCCAGTCACCCTGTCACGGTTGCAGCCGTCCGTCCCGGAGGCCATCGCCAGCAGCTCATCGTGCTGAGCGACGGCCGGGAGCTGCTGATTCACGAGGAGGCGCTCGCGGCAGCAGGCCCGGTGCACGAAGGGGACGTCGTCGGCGAAGACCGCTTCGCCGAGCTGGAGCGGGCGAACTGGCGCGTCGTGGCCCACGAGGCAGCCCTCCGGCTGCTCTCGCACCGCGCGCGGAGCGAGCGCGAACTGCGCACCCGGCTCGAGCTCCGCGGCATCCCCGCTGACATCGTGGCGGCGGAGATCGAGCGCCTGCGCGAGACCGGCCTCCTCGACGACGAGAAGTTCGCCGCCGCATGGGTGGAGGAGCGGCGCCGCACGTCGCCGCGGAGCCGGCGGATGCTCCGGTACGAACTCCTGGGGCGCGGCATCGACCCCGACGCCGCCGACCGCGCAACGCGCGATGTGGACGACCTGCCGACGGCGCTCGAGCTCGCCCGGCAACGGGGCAGCAAGCTCGAGCGCGCCGGCGAAGAGGAATTCATCGCCAGCGTGGGAGCGTTCCTCCGCCGACGCGGCTTCGATTGGGAGACGGCCCGCCACGCCGCCAGGCTCGCCTGGATTGAACTGACCTCAGAGGAGCCCTCGGGAGAGGCGCAGAACGGGCGGGGTTATCACTACTAGTGATGCGATCGTTCGCGATCTTTGACCCCGCCCTCGCGCCGCCGGTACGATGGCGGTAGGAAGTCGCCGCCGAAGGTGCTTCCGATGGTTCCCGTGATTGGAATGAACACCCTGGAGCTGATTCATGTCGACGATCATTGCCCTGATCGTCGGCCTTGTGGCATTACCGGTTGGCATCGGCATTGGCTATGCCCTCCGCCGCAGGGCCGTGGCGAACGCTGTCATCCTGGCCGAACAAGAGGCGAACCGCCTCCTCGCTGAGGCCGAAGCAAAGCAGAAGGAGATTCTCCTTCAGGCAAAGGAGGAGACCCTCGAACTCCGGAACAAGCTCGAGGCCGAGCTTCGCGAGCGCCGGGCCGAAGTGCAGCGCCTCGAACAGCGGCTGGCACAGCGAGAAGAACACCTCGACCGGAAGGCGGACCAGCTCGAAGCGCGCGAGCAGCGCCTCAAGGAGCGCGAGTCTGAGGTCGATCGCCTGCATGCGGAAGCGCAGGAGCTGCGCCAACGGGCGCTCGCCGAGGTTGAGCGTGTGAGCGGCCTCACCCGGGAAGAAGCGCGTGCCCAGCTCCTCGCCGCGATTGAACAGGAAGTCCGCGAGGAGGCTGCGCGCCGCGCCCGCGAAATCGAGCGGGAAGCCGAAGCAACCGCGGCGATGCGGGCGAAGAAGATCCTCGCCACAGCCATCCAGCGGTACGCGGCCGAAGTCACCGCCGAAACCACGGTCTCCGTGGTGCCCATCCCCAGCGAGGAGATGAAGGGACGGATCATCGGCCGGGAAGGCCGCAACATCCGGGCCCTCGAAGCAGCCACCGGCGTCGACATCATCATCGACGACACCCCCGACGCCATCACCGTAAGCGCGTTCGACCCTGTCCGGCGCGAGGTGGCGCGGGTCGCGCTGACCTCGCTCATCGCCGACGGGCGCATCCATCCCGCGCGCATCGAAGAGGCGGTGGCCCGGGCCAAGCGCGACGTCGAGGCGGCGATGATGGAGGCAGCCGAGGCCGCCGCCGTCGAGGCCGGCGTGCTCAACCTCCACCCCGAAATCCTCAAGCTCATGGGCCGGCTGCGGTACCGCACCAGCTACGGCCAGAACGTCCTGCGGCACTCCATCGAGACAGCCCACATCGCTGCCATGATCGCCCGCGAAATCGGGGCAGACGTCGAGGTGGCCCGCGCCGGCGGGTTCCTGCACGACCTGGGCAAGGCCGTCGACCATGAGGTCGAGGGCACGCACGCGCGCATCGGCGCCGACATCGCTCGGCGTTACCGCGTGAAGGAGGCGATCGTCCACTGCATCGAGGCGCACCACGAAGAAGTGGAGCCGTCGACGGTGGAAGCCATCATCGTGATGATGGCCGACGCCATCTCCGGCGGCCGGCCAGGGGCGCGCCGCGAGTCCCTCGAGGCGTACATCAAACGCCTTGAGACTCTCGAGCAGATCGCCAAGGAGCACAAAGGCGTCGAAGAGGCGTACGCCATCCAAGCGGGCCGCGAGGTTCGCATCATCGTGAAGCCCGACAAGGTGGATGATCTGGAAGCGATGCGCATCGCCCGCGACGTCTCCCAGAAGATCGAGCAAACGATGGAGTACCCCGGCCAAATCAAGGTGACCGTCGTTCGCGAGACGCGCGCGACCGAATACGCCCGCTGACAGCAGCGATGGCGCTGGCCGACTTCCATCTCCACAGTACGGCGAGCGACGGCGTCCGAACGCCAGCCGAAGTGGTGGCTGCCGCTGCCCGCATCGGGGTCCGCGTCGTGGCCCTCACCGACCACGACACGGTGGACGGCTTGGGAGAAGCTGCGGCGGCCGCCCGGAGCTGGGGGCTGCGGCTGGTCCCGGGCATCGAGCTCAGCACGGACCTCGGCCCGCACGATGTGCATCTCATCGCGCTCGGCGTCGATATCGCCCGCCCCGACCTGCTGGCCTTCCTCGCCGAGCAGCGCGAACACCGCGTGGGACGGGCCCGGCGCATCGTGGAGACGCTGCGGGAGTACGGGATCGAGCTCGATGTCCAGCGGCTGTTCGAGCTCGCGGGCGAAGGGAGCGTCGGCCGACCGCACGTGGCGCGGGCGATGGTGGAGCGGGGCTACGTGGCCACCGTACAAGAGGCATTCGACCGGTGGCTTGCAGACGGCAAGCCTGGAGACGTCCCGCGGCCGAAGCTCGCGCCGGCCGAAGCGGTGGCCCGCATCCACGAATGGGGAGGCATCGCGGTGGCTGCCCACCCCTGTTTCGTCGGCGAGGGGTGGCTCGACGTGCTCGCCGAAGTGGCCGCAGCCGGCGTCGATGCGATCGAGGTGTACTACCGCGACTACCCGGCGGAAACGGTCGCCGAATTGGAGTCGGCAGCCGAACGGCTTGGGCTGGCGCGCTCAGGCGGGAGCGACTTCCACGGATTGGGGAACCCGGGAGAGCGGTCGCCTGGCGATATCGTGTTCCCTGACGTGTGGGCGCTGCGATTTGTAGAATTCCTCGAAGGCAGCTGCCGGCGGCCCTACCTCATCTAGGAGCGCACGGTGCTCGACAGCGAGCGCATCGAGGCCATCATCCCGCACCGGTACCCGTTCCTCCTCGTCGACCGGGTGCTCGAGCTGGAGCCGGGCAAGCGGGCCGTCGCCATCAAGAACGTCACCGCAAACGAATGGTTCTTCCAGGGGCACTTCCCCGGACGGCCCATCATGCCCGGTGTCCTCATTATCGAAGCCCTCGCCCAGACAGCAGCCGTGGCGCTCCTCGCCGACCGGCCCCCGACCGAGGAGCTGCCCCTGTTCGCAGGCATCGAAGACTTCCGCTTCCGAAGGCCCGTACGGCCGGGCGACCAGCTCCGGCTCGAGTTCGAACTCCTGAAGGCGCGCGGCCCGGTAGGGAAGGGGAGCGTGCGAGCGACGGTCGACGGCGCGGTGGCCGCCGAAGGAGTCATTTCCTTCGCCCTGGCGCGCGTCGGGGAAGCGTAGGGCTTCGCGTCTCGGCGGGAATCGAGGAGGTCGGCGTGCCGCTCACCGAAGTGCCGTGCCCGCGTCACCCGGAAACCCTTACGGCGCTCCGCTGCAGCCGCTGCGAGGGACCGATTTGCCCTCGCTGCTCCATCCAAACGCCGGTCGGGGCGCGCTGCCGCGAGTGCGCCCGGATCGTTCGCTCCCCGGTCTACACCCTTGGCGCGAGTCACATTGCCCGGGCATTCGGCGCGGCCATCGTCGGCGGGGCGGCGATGGGGCTCGTGTGGGCCTTCGTCCTCTTGCCGTTCACGTTCGGATTCCTGGCGATCTTCATCGGCGCCGGGCTGGGGTGGGCCTTCACGCGGCTCATCGATCTGGCCACCGGCCGAAAGCGGGGGCCGATCACCATCGCAGCGGCGAGCCTCGGGATCGTCTTGGCCTGGGCGGTCCTCCTGCTCGTCATCGAGCCACGGGTCGCCCTCTACGGCCTCGTGGCCGTGGGAATCGGCATCTACCTGGCGTACGCGAACCTTCGCTGACCTAGCCGATAGCGAACCGCATCCCCACGATGAAGCCGAGGATCACCGCTGTCAGCACGGCGATGGTCATGAGGTCCGAGCGCACGTAGGAGAAGTCGGTCGTGATGTGATGCTCGCGCATGCGCGGGGGCGCGTGGACCGTCCGTTCCGCGCTGCGGGCATCGTGGACCTCGCGGACGGAGGGACGCGGAGTGATAGAGCGGGGAAGCCGCCGCCTGCTCCTGCGTTGACGGGGCTCGGGCATGCCCCGATGCTACCGCCGCAGGGCGGGAAGGGCTAGGGCCGCTACGTCTCGCGGATCGCGACGTCGATGCTGAACCGGCCCATGGAGAGCTCTAATGGCACGACCACTCTCGTGAGGTTGAACGTCGCGATGGAACTTCCGTGCCCGACGAGCAAGACCGGGGGTGAGATATCGCTGGGGTAGCCCGCTTGTTCGAGCAGGATGCTGGCCTGGCCGGTAATGACGTTTGCCAGCTCGGCGATGGCGCTCTGGGCCATGGGGTCGAGTTCTTCCACCGGCTCGCCCATCATCTTGGACGCGAGGGCGCATGCGGTCGCCGCTGACATCGAATAGATGACGAGGCCGGCCACGCTCCCTGTGAGGGCCACCAGCGCGCTCACTTCGTCGCTCGTCCGCGGCGAGCGGACCCGGTGAACTTTGCCCCGGGACGGCTGCTCCCGGCACTCCTGCCAGAGAACGAGCGCCGCCGCCTCGAGGAATGGTGAGACGAGCTCGGCTTTCGCCTGCTCGGCTTCGGCGGCGACGCGGGCAGCTTCGTCGAGGTTCACGTTTGCTTTCACGGCAGCAGGCTCCTCTGGTGCGTATGCGGCGTATTGTCAGCGCGTGAGGGAGAGTGTCCGGCCGAGCGCCGTGGCGTAGGCTCCCGAGTCGTCGACGTCGTGGACGGCCACGGTGATCGTCGCCGGGACCGCTCCGTCCTCCTCGAGCCGTTGGGCGATCTCCCAACGAGCCCAGTGCTTCAACATGGCGACCTTTTCCGGCGGATAGATGCGCGCGCGGGCGAGTTGCCCTACGAGCTTGCGATAGGCGTCCTCGGAGATCTGCACCGTGACGGTGAACATCCCCGCCCGTCCTCCGTCGACGCGGAAGACGAAGCGGTGGTAGCCAGAGCGCCCGTGCTGGAGCTCGGCTGCCATCAGGACCGCCCGAAGCTGCATCACGCTGCTCATGCTCCGTCCGCGGGAAACGGTCTCACGAATCCATCTTCGTCAACGGTACCCAAAAGCTTGATCCCCAGCCGCTTTCCAACCGTCCCGGGGTGCCCCGCGAGCCGTTCCACGTTTCCCACAAGCACCCGGAGCGGCTCGCCGACCTCCTGGTCGAGGACGAGCACGTCGCCCGGGGCCAGCTCAGCGAGCTCGGCAGCACTGACGAGGGCACGGCCGAGAAGGGCACGGAGTTCGACTCTGGCAGGCAGCAAGTGTTCCTCGCGCACGCCGGAGCCCTCGCCGGTCACCCGCCCGTGGCCGACCTCGAAGAGGCTCTGGCCGGTGAGCTTCGGCAGCACACTTTCGAGGAGGGTGAGGGGAAAGCAGAGCGAGAGCCCGCCCGTTTGTTCGTTGAAGCGAATCTCGTACCAGGCAGTGAGCACGAATTCCGTCGGCGGCACTGGGTGCATGACCTGGGGGCCGTACACCAGGTCTGCAACCGACGGCTCGATGGTCACGAGTCGGCTCCACGGCTCCACGAGCGACCGGGCAATATCGCCCACAACGTGGCGCAGGAGCGCCAGCTCGATATCCGTGAGCTCTCGGTCAGGAAGCCGTGAGGGCATCTTCCCTGGGCCGCCGAGGAGCCGGTCGACCAGGGCGAACGCCAGGTCGAGCCCGAAGGCGGCGATCGCGACGCCCTTTAGAGGCGGCAACTCGAGCACGCCGAGCACCGACGAAAGCCCGACTTGCCCCAAGTACTCCTCGAAGATCCCGCGTTCGAGCGCGCCCAATCGAGCTTCCACGGTGAGGCGCAAGCGCCCACTGAGGATGGCGGCCAGCGAGCTCGCAACGCCCTGCTGGATGACCTGCAAGCCCCTGAGCTGCTCCTTCGAGAGCTTTTCAGGGTGGCGGAAGTCATACACCTTCACGCGGCGCTCGGCCTCGCGCGGCGGCCGCCTCGTCGCCACGACTTCCTCCACTTGCTCGAGGTCGAGCCCTTCGAGACCCGCGCTCAGCAGTGCGTCGATTTCCCGTTGGCTGAGGGTAGCGCGCTCTGCAGCCATACCGAATCGTCTCCGCACCGCCAGGGTCCCAGATCGACTATCGGCGGGGCATCGGCAGCATCCCTAGGCCTGGCCCCGCAAGCTCCCCATTTCGTAACGGTCGCTTCGGGTCGCCGCGAAGGAGAAATGGTGGTTTTTCCGATACGAGCGCGCCCCCAACACGCCGTAGCTTCGGCCGAGGAGACCAACCCTGACCCACTGGAGGTGGACCGTGTCTGCACGCACCCCGGCCGAATCGCCTGCCGCCGAAGAGCACGTCGTCATCTTCCGGCTCGACCGGGAGTTCTACGCCATCGATATCCATTCGGTGCAGGAGATCGTCCGCTTGCAGCCCATTACTGCCATCCCCGGGTCCGACCCCTGGGTCGAGGGCATTACGAACCTGCGGGGCCGGGTCGTGCCGGTGGTCGACTTGCGCCGGCGCTGCGGCATTCCCGAATCGGAACACACCTCGGAGACCCGCATCGTGGTGGTGCACTGCTCGGCGGGGACGGTAGGCCTCATCGTCGACGCCGTGACCGAAGTGCTGCGGATTCCCGCCAGCGCCATCGAGCCGCCCAACGCCCTCTCGCAGAGTGTTGCGAACGGCTACCTGCGCGGCGTCGCGAAGCTCCCCGATCGGCTCGTCTCGCTCGTCAACCTGGACGCCCTCCTCGGCCTCGACGAGGCTACAGCCGCCGCAGTCGAAGAGGCGCAGGACGCGCTCGACGAAGCCGCGTAGGAGGAACCGCATGGCCGAGGAAAGGAATCGGCTCGAGTTCGAACTTGACGACGAGGACCTGAAGCTGTTCTCCGAAGAGGCCGCGGAGCAGATCGAGGTCCTCGACGTCGCGCTCGTGCAGCTGGAAGCCGACGCCGACGATGAGCTCCTCCAGCGCATCTTCCGGGCGGCTCACACGCTGAAGGGTTCTTCGGCGGCGATCGGCCACAAGAAGATGGCCAGCCTCACGCACGCGATGGAGAGCGTCCTCGACGCAATGCGGCAACGTCGGCTGCGCCCGAACTCGGAGGTGGTCGACGCCCTGTTGAACGCGCTCGACGCGCTCCGGGTGCTCGCGAACGAGGTGGTGACGCGCCAGGATTCCGGCGTCGAGACGCAGAGCCTCGAGGAGGAGCTGCTCGCCCTGCTGGAGAACGCCGGCGCAGAGCCGACGAACGCCGAACAGAGCCAGGGGGCCGGCACGGACTTCGGCTTCGCAGCCCAAGCTCGCGACGATATCGCCGCTCACCGGGCATCAGGGAAGAGCATCCTCGCCGTCTCGGTCCGCATCCGCGACGACTCGCCCTTACCGGGAATCCGGTGCTTCCAGGTGCTGCAGGAACTCGACGCCGCCGGCGCCGTGGTCGCCACGGACCCGCCGCGGCACGTCATCGAGGCGGGCGAAGCCGATTACGCAGTGCGCGCCGTGGTGGCAGCTACGCTGCCGCCGGCACAGCTTCAGGCGGCGCTCGCGGACATCTCCGAGGTCGCCGAGGCCGAGGTGCGCGAAATCGCGGAGGAAGAGCCCATCGGAGCGCCCGCGGCGGGCAAGGAGCCGCGGTCGCTCCGGCCGAGCGCTTCCGCAGGAAATGGGGACCCGGGCAGCACGGCCTCCACGGCGAGGCGGCCGGGTGCCGGCTCTATCCGCATCGACGTCGAGCGGCTCGACGGCCTCATGAACCTGGTCGGCGAGCTCGTCATCGACCGAGCGCGCCTGATGCGCATCAAGGATCAGCTCGCGGCCGTCCTCTCCGGGTCCGAGCTCGCGGAGCTCGCCGAGAACCTTGAAGAGACGACCGCCCACCTCGGCCGCATTACGGACGAGCTGCAAGACGCCATCATGCGCACGCGGATGCTGCCGATTCGCTCCGTGCTCACTCGGCTGCCGCGCATCGTGCGCGACGTGGCCACGCGTTCGGGCAAGAAGGTCGAGCTCGTCACGGCCGGGGAAGAGACGGAACTGGACCGCTCGGTTATCGAGGTGATCACCGACCCGCTCGTGCACATCCTCCGAAACGCCGTCGACCACGGCATCGAAACGCCGGAGGAGCGCCGCCGAGCCGGGAAGCCCGAGACCGGCACGGTGACCGTGACGGCGTGGAATCAGGAAGCGTCGATCTACATCTCCGTGAAAGACGACGGGCGCGGGCTGGACTTCGAGGCCATCCGCGCCAAGGCGGTCGAACGGGGCCTCGTATCGGCCGAGGCGGCGGCTGCTGCCTCACCCGACGAGGTGCTCCAGTACATCTTCCTGCCGGGCCTCTCGACGGCGAAACAGGTGTCCGACGTTTCGGGGCGCGGGGTAGGGCTCGACATCGTGCGGACGAACATCGAGCGCTTGAACGGGAGCATCTCCGTCCACAGCGAGCGGGGCAAAGGCACGGAGTTCATCATCCAGCTGCCACTCACCCTGGCCACGACGAAGGCACTCATGGTCGTTGCCCGGGGCATCGTCTATGCCATCCCGCTCGTCTCGGTGACGGAAACGCTTCCCGTGCGCGGCGCCGACATCCACTCCGTCGGCGGCCGCCGCCTGCTGCGGTTGCGCGATGCTTTGTTGCCCGTGCTCGAACTCGCGGCGGCCCTCGGCGACCGGCGGCCGGCCGTGACGGAGCCCGCCTACATCGTGGCAGCCCAGCATGCGGGACGGCAGGTCGCGCTTCTCGTCGACCACGTGCTCGGCGAACAGGACGTTGTGGTGAAGTCGCTCGGGGAACTCCTCGGCGCGCGCCCGGGAATCGGCGGCGCGACGATCCTCGGAGATGGCACACTCGGGCTCATCGTCGATACGCCGAGCTTGGTCGGCGGCGCCGCCCGCGAGCCGCGCGATACCCCGCTGGCGAGGGTGGCCTGATGTCCTCCACCATCACGAATCGGCTCACCCGAATTGCCAACGACGGCGCCGTGCGGGCTGGACGGGGGCTCTCCGGCCTCATCGGCGAAGAGATCCTGATACGCGTCCCCGAGGTGCGGCTCGGAACTCGCCTCGACGTCTGTGCGGCGGTGGGAGGGGACGACGCCCTGGTCCTCGGCGCCTACCTCGGCGTTTCGGGAGACGTCTCCGGACACGTCATGCTGCTCTTCCCCGAGGCCCGGGCGCTGGAGTGCGTCGACCTGATGTGCGGCCAGCCGCCTGGAACGACAGTCGAGGCCGACGACTTCGCCCAATCGGCCATCGCCGAGCTCGGCAACATCGTCGGGTCGGCCTTCGTGAACGCGCTCGCCGACGCGACGAACCTCTCGCTGCACCCGTCGCCGCCGGTCGTCGTGCGGGATTTGGCGATGGCACTGGTCGAGTCCGTCTATGCCGAGGTGGTGGCCCAGGACGGACCGGTGGTCATCATCGACACCGTTTTCGAGGACGCGCGGGGCGAAACAGCCGGCCTGCTCATCCTTGCGCCAGACCCGCCTGCTCTGGCTCGCCTGGAGGAGCTGGCGGCATGACAACGCTTACGGCGTCGCAGACCCGCATCTCGGTGGGGATCGGCCAACTCGCCACCGCCGACGACCCGGACGTCATCCTCGTCGCCTACGGGCTCGGCTCCTGCGTGGGAGTAACGGTGTGGCACCCCCGAACCCAGTGGGGCGCGCTCCTCCACGTTCTCCTTCCGGAGTCGAACGGAGCCCCCTTTCGGGCCGAGGAACCTGCGCGGTACGCCGACCACGCCGTCGAGGAGCTGCTCCGCCGCTTCGGAACCCGGGGCGAACCTCGCGAACTCGTCCTGAAGCTGGCCGGCGGCGCGATGGTGCTCGGCCGCGACCATTCACAGCGGTTCAAGATCGGCGAGCGGAATGCCGAAGCCATCTACAGACAGCTCGAGCGCCTCGGCCTCCGTCCTGCCGCGGCGGAACTCGGGGGAACCTCGGGCCGAACGCTCGAGCTGCATATCGGAACCGGGAAATCGTACGTGCGCACGGCGACGTCGCCCCTGCGGGAAATCTGAGGCGAGGAAGAGGAACGATGCCGAAGGTACTCATCGTCGACGATGCAGCCTTCATGCGGATGCGGACCTCGAAGCTCCTGATGGAAGCGGGCTACGAGGTCATCCAGGCCGAGAACGGCCTCGAGGCCATCCAGAAGTACCGCGAGACCCGGCCGGACGCGGTGCTCCTCGACATCACCATGCCTGAGATGGACGGGCTCACGGCACTGAAGGAGATCAAGGCCATCGACGCCAACGCGAAGGTCGCGATGCTCACGGCCCTGGGCCAGCAGCAGATCGTGCTCGAAGCGGTCAAAGCCGGTGCGAAGGACTTCCTCGTCAAGCCGGCCGATGCGGAGCGCGTGCTGGCCGCCGTCGCGAAGCTGTGCGGGCAGTGACGCCATGGACGCGGCGCCGGCACGCGAACCCCGCCCCATCCGGGTGCTCGTCGTCGACGACTCGCCGTTCATGCGCCACGCGATCCGGAGGATCCTCAGCTCGGCGGGCGGATTCGAAGTCGTCGGCACCGCCGTCGACGGCCTCGACGCCGTACGTCAGGCTCTCGCCCTCCGCCCCGACGTCATCACGATGGACGTCGAGATGCCGCGGATGGACGGTGTCCAGGCCGTCCGCGAGCTCATGGCCAGCGTTCCCACGCCCGTCGTGATGGTTTCGACGCTGACCCGGCGCGGCGCCGAAGTGACGCTGCAGGCGCTCGAGGCCGGGGCAGTCGACTACGTGACCAAGCCGTCGTCCGATTCGCAGGACCTGTACAGCCTCGCCGAGAGCCTCGCAGCAGCGGTGCGCTGCGCCGCCGAAGCTCGCGTTATCCGCAGGAACGGAAGGCCGTCGGCACCGTCCGCGCCGGCCGCGGCCCGCAGTACGGCCGCCGGCCCGCCTACTGCCGACCAGCCCGCGCGGACGCTGGTCGTGATCGGGTCCTCCACGGGCGGGCCGCCCGCCCTGACCGAAGTGGTCTCCCACCTCAATCCGGAGACTCCCGCCGGATACATCATCGTCCAGCACATGCCGCCCCACTTCACCGCCGCGTTGGCGCAGCGCCTGAACAGCCTGACGCCGCTCTCCGTCAAAGAGGCGGAGGAGGGAGACCTTGTCGCAGAGCGCCGCGTGCTCGTCGCTCCCGGCGATTACCACCTCCGGATCGTCGGCGACCGGACGGTCCGGCTCGACCAGAGCCCGCCGCGGCACGGCGTCCGGCCGTCGGTGGACGTCACCCTGGAATCGGCACCCCCGGTCTACGGACGGAACACGGTCGCGGTGGTCCTCACGGGCATGGGCCGCGACGGGGCCGCCGGCGCACGGCTGGTGGAAGAAGCAGGGGGCGTGGTCATCGTCCAGGATGAACGGACCTCGGTGATCTACGGCATGCCCAAGGCCGCCAAGGAGGCCGTCGAGCGGCCGGTCGAAGTACCGCTCCAGGCCGTGGCGCAAGCGATCGATACCGCCGTTCGAATGGGGATTCGGCGATGAGCGCAACGCCCGCAGATACCCTTCCCGACCCGGCGTGGGACCGCTTCCGCAGCGCCCTCGAGCGAGCGCTCGGGGTGCCCCTCCGCCAGTACAAGGAGCCCCAGATGAAGCGCCGGCTTGGGGCGCTCATGCAGCGCGAGGGACTGCCCAGCTGGGACGCGTTCGCGCGAGCGCTGGACCGGTCCGACCTCCTCGAACGCGTCCGGGACACCCTCACCATCAACGTCTCGGAGTTCTTCCGCCAGCCCGACCGGTTCCTGGAG
>DAOUCS010000103.1:0-5479 GCA_034431815.1 Dehalococcoidia bacterium | reverse complement strand
CAGGCCCGAACCTCGAACTCTACCGGCAGCTCGTCCGCCAGCTTCCGGTCCCCGTCGTGGCCCCGGGAGGGGTGCGAACGGTCGCTGACCTCTTGGCCCTGGCCGAGGTGGGCTGCGAGGGGGCCGTGGTCGGGAAAGCGCTCTACGAGGGAGTGCTGGATCTCCGCGACGCCCTGGAGGCGGTAGCCCGATGCTGACGAAACGCGTGATACCCTGCTTCGACGTCGACCGCGGCCGGGTCGTGAAGGGGGTCTCCTTCGTTCAGCTCCGCGACGCCGGAGACCCGGTCGAGCTCGCCCAGGTCTACGACCGGGAGGGGGCCGACGAGCTCGTGTTCCTCGACATCACCGCCTCGGCCGAAGCGCGTCAGACCGTCTACGACATGGTTGCGGCCACCGCCGACCAGGTGTTCATTCCCTTCACCGTAGGAGGCGGTGTGCGGTCGGTGGAGGACATGCGCCGGCTGCTGGAGCTCGGGGCCGACAAGGTCAGCATCAACACAGCAGCCGTCCAGAACCCGGAGCTCATCGAGGAGGGCGCCCGCCGGTTCGGCAGCCAATGCATCGTCGTCGCCATCGACGCCCGCCGAGTGCCAGGCCCGGTTCCGAAGTGGGAGGTGTATATCCACGGCGGGAGGACGCCCACCGGCCTCGACGCCGTCGCTTGGGCGAAGGAGGCCGTGGAGCGGGGAGCCGGCGAGCTGCTCGTCACCAGCATGGACACCGACGGCCACCAGCGCGGCTACGATATCGCCCTCCTCCGGGCGGTGACCTCGGCGGTCACTGTGCCGGTGATCGCATCCGGCGGGGCCGGGAACCCCCACCACATGGCCGAGGCGCTCACCGAGGGCGGTGCCGACGCCGTGCTCGCGGCCTCCATCTTCCACTTCGGCACGTACAGCATCCGCCAGGTGAAGGAAGCCCTTGCCGCCAGAGGTATCCCCGTGCGGCCGGTCCCCGAGTCCTGAGCCTCGCCCGCGTGCCGGGCCTCGCCTACCCTAGGGATCGAAGCCACTAGCGGCAGGGGGTCGCATGGCCGAATACGACGTCATCCGTTTCGACGAAAAGGGATTGATTCCGGCCGTCGTTCAGGATGCCGATACGGGCGAGGTGCTCGTGCTCGCCTGGATGAACCGCGAGTCGATCGAGCACACCTATCGGACCGGCCGGGTCACCTTCTGGAGCCGAAGCCGGAACGAGCTGTGGGAGAAGGGTGCCACAAGCGGCAACTACCTCGAGCTCGTGGGAATCTACAAGAACTGCGAAGCGAACTCCTTCCTCGTGAAGGCGCGGCCCAAGGGGCCGACGTGCCACACGGGCAACGTCTCCTGCTACTACCGCCCGTTCGACCCGGCCGCTGACCTCCCGCCCGAGGCGGCGGGCTGAGGGGAGCCGCTGCCGTGGATGCGCGAGCATTCGGCTTGCTGCTCGTTGCCCTCGGACTTGGGCTCGCTGCTCTCGGCGGGCTCGTGTGGCTGGGGGCGTTCTCCTGGTTCGGCCGGCTGCCGGGTGATCTCCGCTTCGGCACCGAAAACGTCCGTGTCTACATCCCCTTCACCACGATGGTCATCCTCTCCCTGGTGATGACGCTCCTCCTCTCGCTCCTCAGCCGCCTGCGATGACCCCGGAGGTTCTGTGAGCGCGCACGCCGTCGGAAAACCCGATTACTCCGCACTCGAGCTCCCCCCGCCACCGCCCGACCGGCCGTACGTCCTCGTGAACATGGTGATGTCCGCTGACGGCCGCGCCGTTTTCGAAGGCTCCGAGCGGGGGCTCGGGTCGGCCGTCGACCAGCGGCTCATGCGCGAGCTCCGCGCCAACGCCGACGTGGTCCTGAACGGGGCCGAGACGTTTCGCGTCTCCGGATCGAGCCCCCGCCTCGGCGACCCCGCCCTCGAGGAGCTGCGGCGTGCCCGGGGGCAGCCCCCCGTTCCCATCGGCGCCCTGCTCACGGGCTCCGGCGACCTCGACACGTCCCGCCTCTTCTTCACCGCGCAGGATTTCGAAGGGGTCGTGTTCGTGCTCGAAACCACGCCCGAGGCCAAGCGGCGCGCCCTCGAAGCGACCGGCCGCAAGGTCGTGGAGCTGCCGCCGGGCGAGACCATCAGGGCGCTCCTCCGCTATCTGCGCCTCGTCATGAACTGCCGCGTGCTCCTCGTCGAAGGGGGGCCGTCCCTCAACGGGCAGTTCTTCGCCCACCGCGCCGTCGATGAGTACTTCGTGACCGTCGGTCCCGTCATCGTGGGCGGAACCGACGAGCTCACGCCGGTGCGCACGCCGCGCCCCTTCTCCCGGGACCGTGCCCCGCGTCTGACGCTGCTCTCCGCCGTGGCGAACCCGGAAACCGGCGAGGTGTACTGCCGCTACCGCGTCACCCACCCCGAGTAGCCGCGCGCGGCTCGGCCCCGGCTGCGGCGGTACACTGTCATCGATGCCGCTCGACCATATCTACGTCCGCGGGGCGCGCGAGCACAATCTGAAGAACATCGACGTCGTCATCCCCCGCGACAAGCTCGTCGTCATCACTGGCCTCTCCGGTTCGGGGAAGTCGTCGCTCGCCTTCGACACCATCTACGCCGAAGGCCAGCGCCGCTACGTCGAATCCCTCTCGGCCTACGCCCGCCAGTTCCTCGGGCTGATGGAGAAGCCCGACGTCGACCACATCGACGGGCTCTCGCCCGCTATCTCCATCGACCAGAAGTCGACCTCGAACAACCCGCGGTCGACCGTCGGCACTGTGACGGAGATCTACGACTACATGCGTCTGCTATGGGCGCGCGTCGGAAAGCCGCATTGCCCGAAGTGCGGCCGGCCTATCGAGCGGCAGACGGTCCAGCAGATCGTCGATGCGACCCTCGCCTACCCGCCGGGCGCGCGGCTGATGCTGCTGGCGCCGGTGGCACGCGCGAAGAAAGGCGAGCACGTGCACATCTTCGAAGAGGCGCGCAAGGCCGGCTTCGTCCGGGCCCGCGTCGATGGGCGGATCGTCGACCTCGACGACGAGATTCGGCTCGACAAGAACAAGCGCCACGACATCGACATCGTCGTCGACCGCCTCGTGGTCCCGGAGCCGGGAAGCGACGCCGGCGCCGCCTCCCGCATCGCTGACTCCGTCGAGACGGCGCTGAAGGTCGGCGGCGGCGTGATGATCGTCGCCCTCGCTGCGCCCATCGAGGGCATCGAAGCGGAGCGGGTGTTCTCGGAGCACTTCGCCTGCCCCTATGACGGCTACTCCATCGGCGAGCTCGAGCCTAGGACGTTCAGCTTCAACAGCCCGCACGGAGCCTGCCCCCAATGCACCGGCCTCGGCTTCGAGCTGCAGATCGACCCCGCGCTCGTCATCCCCGACCGGACGCGGTCCATCCGCGAAGGGGCCATCGAGCCCCTCAATCGCTCCGCTGCGGTGGGGCTGTGGTACCTCCGCGTCTTGGACGCAGTTGGGCGGGAGTACGGGTTCAGCATCGACCAGCCCGTGGCCGAGCTGAGCGATGAGCAGCTCCACGCGGTCCTCTACGGCACGGGCGAGCGTCGCGTGCGCGTCCGGTACGAGAACGAATTCGGACGAACCCAGATTTACGAGACGCGTTGGGAGGGCGTGGTCAACAACCTCCAGCGGCGGTACCGCGAGACGGATTCGGACTACGTTCGCGCGGAGATCGAAAAGTACATGGCGTCGATTCCGTGCGCCGCCTGCAAGGGGCAGCGCCTCCGCCCAGAGGCGCTCGCGGTGCTCGTCGATGGCCGCTCCATCATCGACGTAACCCGGATGAGCATCGCCGAAGCGCGCGCCTGGTTCGGGCGGCTCGCCGACCCGGAATCTACGCCGTTCTCCGTTCGCCACCAGACCATCGCCCGCCAAATCCTCAAGGAAATCTGCTCGCGGCTCGAGTTCCTGGTGGATGTGGGCCTCGACTACCTCACGCTCGACCGCATGGCCGGCACCCTCTCGGGCGGCGAGGCGCAGCGCATCCGCCTCGCCACCCAGATCGGTTCCGCCCTGATGGGCGTCCTGTACATCTGCGACGAGCCCTCCATCGGACTCCACCCGGCCGACGGCGAGCGGCTCATCCGCACCCTCGAGCGGCTTCGCGACCTCGGCAACACCGTGCTCGTCGTCGAGCACGACGAGGCGATGATGCGCGCCGCCGACTGGATAATCGACATGGGGCCGGGCGCCGGCGTCCACGGAGGCCGCGTGGTGGCGGCGGGGCCCATCGAGGCCATCGAAGCCTGCCCCGAGAGCATCACCGGCGCCTATCTTTCCGGCCGCCGGCGCATCCCGGTGCCGCCGGCACGCCGCCCTGGCAACGGGAAGAGCCTCTGGATTCGGGGCGCGCGGGAGAACAACCTGAAGAACATCGACGTCGAAATCCCCCTCGGCAAATTCGTAGCCGTGACCGGCGTCTCCGGGTCGGGGAAGTCGTCGCTCATCACGGAGATTCTGGTGAAGAAGGCGGCGCAGGTGCTCCACGGCGCCCGCACGCGGCCCGGAGCCCACGACCGCATCGAGGGCCTGGAGCACCTGGACAAGATCGTCGATATCGATCAGTCGCCCATCGGCCGGACGCCCCGTTCGAACCCCGCGACGTATACGGGGGTCTTTACGCTGATTCGCGACCTCTTTGCCTCGGTGCCGGAAGCGAAGGCGCGCGGCTATCGTCCCGGGCGCTTCAGCTTCAACGTGAAGGGCGGCCGCTGCGAAGAATGCGCCGGCGAGGGCTATAAGGTCGTCGAGATGCAGTTCCTGCCCGACGTGACGGTCCCCTGCGAGGCCTGCCACGGGAAGCGGTACAACCGCGAAGCCCTCGAAATCACGTTCCGGGGCAAGAACATCGCCGAAGTCCTCGACATGACCGTTTCCGAGGCGTGCGAGTTCTTCGAGCGCTTCCCGCGCATCCGCCGCATCCTCGACACGCTGCAGGCGACCGGGCTCGGCTACATCAAGCTCGGCCAGCCGGCCACAACGCTCTCGGGCGGCGAGGCCCAGCGCGTCAAGCTCGCCGCCGAGCTCTCCCGCCGTTCTACCGGCCGCACGCTTTACGTCCTCGACGAGCCGACCACGGGCCTCTCCTTCGAGGATGTCCGCCACCTGCTCGACGTCCTCAACCGGCTGGTCGACGCCGGGAACACGGTGGTGGTCATCGAACATAACCTGGACGTCATCAAGTGCGCCGACCACATCATCGACCTCGGGCCGCTCGGGGGAGACCGCGGCGGGGAGGTCGTGGCCGCCGGCACGCCCGAGGAGGTCGCGCGGAACGAGTCGAGCCTCACGGGGCGGTACCTCCGGCCGATTCTCGAGGCAGCCGGAACGCTTGCGCCGGCGTCGGGGAGTGAGGCGGGCCGGCCGCCCGAGGGTGCTGCGGAGTTGCCGGAGGCTCTCGGCCGCGCTGCCGCGGCTGCAGGCCGGATCGCCGCCCGCCTCGCCCTGGAGGGTGCGGCCGCGTCGCCCCCGGAACCGGGTGGCGGCGGAGCGGCCG
>DAOUCS010000102.1:0-13321 GCA_034431815.1 Dehalococcoidia bacterium | reverse complement strand
AGCTTCCCGGCGGGGAGCGCACCGTCGCAGAACTCCCGGCGCACCCGGGCACCGTGCTCGCCGAGGTGGCGTACGCCCGACCGGACGATGCGGACGAGGCTGCGCGTCGCGCGCGGCGGGCGTTTCCCGGCTGGCGCGCCGCCGGGGCCCGCCGCCGTGGCGATATCCTTCGGCACGCCGCCGACCTGCTGGCTGCCCGCCGCTGGGAGTTCGCCGCGCTGATGGTGTACGAGTGCGCGAAACCGTGGCGCGAAGCCGACGGCGACGTCGTGGAGGCGATCGACTACCTGCGCTACTACGCCCTCCAGGCCGAGCGTCTCGAGATCGGCGAACACCTGGACCTGGTGCCCGGCGAGCGGAACCGCATTTTTCGGGAAGGACGCGGCGTTGCCGCCATCATCTCGCCCTGGAACTTCCCCCTCGCGATCATGGCCGGGATGACGGCGGCCGCTCTTGCGGCCGGGTGCTGCGCCATCGTCAAGCCTGCCGAGGAGTCGCCGGTGGTCGCCCGGCGCTTCGTCGAGCTGCTGCACGAGGCGGGTGTCCCCTCCGACGTCGTCCACTTCCTTCCCGGCCGCGGCGAGGCGGTGGGCGGGGCCCTCGTCCGTCACCCGGAGGTCGACGTCATCGCCTTCACGGGCAGTGCCGAGGTGGGGCTCCACATCCTTGCCGCCGCGGCGTCCTCTCCTCCTGCGCCCGCGGGTCCGAAGCGGGTCGTCGCCGAGATGGGCGGGAAGAATGCAATCATCGTCGACGACGATGCGGACATCGACGAGGCAGTCGCGGGGGTCGTCGCCTCGGCGTTCGGCTACGCGGGCCAGAAATGCAGCGCCTGCAGCCGGGTGATCGTGGTCGGCTCCGCCGCGGCCGAGTTCCGGGAGCGCCTTGCGGGGGCCGTCGAGAGCCTCCCGGTGGGCCCGCCCGAAGACCCCTGGACCGTGGTGCCGCCGCTCATTTCGAGCCAGGCGAAGGAGAAGGTAGAGCGGTATCTCCGCCTCGCCGAGCGCGAGGGCCGGCTCCTCGCTCGGGGCGATGCCCCGCCGGAAGGCCGGTACGTCGCCCCGCATGTGTTCGAAGGGCTTTCGCCGTCCTCCGCCGTGGCACGCGAGGAGATCTTCGGTCCGGTCCTGACCCTCTTCACCGTCGACCGCTTCGAAGAGGCCCTCGCACTCGCGAACAATGCCGAGTACGCGCTCACGGGCGGCGTCTTCTCGCGGAACCCGCGCCACATCGCTCTGGCCATGCGCGAGTTCCGCGTCGGGAACCTCTACATCAACCGAAAGATCACCGGCGCCGTGGTCGGACGTCAGCCGTTCGGCGGGTTTCGCCGCTCAGGCCTGGGCGACAAGGCGGGCGGCCCCGACACCCTCACCCCCTTCACGGTGCCACGGGTGGTGACCGAAAATACGCTCCGGCGGGGCTTCGCCGAGGACTTCCTCGCCCGGTGAGGCGCGCCGTTCCTTGGGCTGCGGTGCGCGGGGCTGTCGTATGCTGAGGTCACATGCCGGGGTGGCGGAATCGGCAGACGCGGCGGACTTAAAATCCGCGGCCGCGAGGCGTGTGGGTTCGACTCCCACCCCCGGCACGAAAGCGCGATGGGAACTTTTCCGGGCTCCGGCGCGTCAAAACATCGAGCGACGCTTCGCTCGGGAGTGCACGTGCTCCGACGAACTCTCGCGCTCGTCCTTGCCACCCTCGTTGCCGCAGCGTTCATCGCTGCCGGCTGCAGTGCCCGCGCCAACCGCGGCGAAGACGGCACCGGCCCCGTGAGCGCCACGCCGTCGCCGCCAACCCTCCCGGCCGAATCGGCGCTCCATGCTGCCCGACTCGACCTCGCCGAGCGCCTGCGCCTCGATCCGCTCGATGTGCACCTGCGCCGACTGCAGCACGCCGGATGGGACGGCTGCCTGGGCGTGAAGGAGGAGGGCCAGGCCTGCACGATGATCTTCATCGGCGGGTTCATCGCCTGGTTCGAAGCTGGCGGAGAAGAATACCGCTACCACGTCGGCGGCAGCCGCTTCGTCGCGGCTTCCTTCGCCAAGGGGACCGTCGAAGATGGCTCCCCCGTGCCGCCCGACCTGCGGGCCGATTTCGGCGCCATCCTCGCCGACTACGCTGCCTGGGACCTCTCGCTCCGGACCGGCACGCCGAGGAGCGAGGTCGTGACCGCGCTCATCGCCCCGGTCACGTTTCCCAACCTCTGCCTCGGCTTCGAACGGCCCGACACGGCCTGCGCCGAGATGCCCGCGCCCGGCTTCATCATCGAGCTCGAGGCGGCCGGGAAGGCCTACCGTTACCACGTCTCCGAGTTCGGGTTCGTCGCCACCGATTTCGAGCAGGGCCGCCGCACGGTCGAGCTACCCAGGGACGTAGCTTCCGTCCAGCAGGCAATGCGGGCAGACCTCGCGAGCCGCCTCGGCGTCGGCCCCGACCAGGTGAGCGTGTACTCCTTCCGCGTCGTGACGTGGCGTGACGGCTGCCTCGGCGTGCATCGCCCGGGCGAGGCCTGCACGCAGGCTCTCGTCGATGGCTTCCTCGCCGAGCTGGCCGCACCCGGGGGCCGGCTGTACCGCTACCACGGCGCGGGCGACCGTGTCGTGGCGGCGACCTTCGAAGAGGAGGCGGGGGCCCAGCTCCAGATGCCCCTCCTCCCCGAGGAGTGAGCGCGCTCACCTATCGGTTACGCATATCCATCTCTCAAGTCCCTTGACCCCGGTGGTAGGATGACGCTGGAGCGCGCAGCGGCGCGCGGGGGGTGCCATGGCAACTCGCGAACGCACCCGGAAGGCCCGCTCCCGCGAGCAGCGCCACGATTACCTGCTTTCGGAAGCGCAGCTCGAGGAGATGTACTTCTTCATGCTCCTCGCGCGGCGCCTCTCCGAGCGGATGCTCATCCTCAACCGGCAGGGACGCGCCCCCTTCGTGATCGCCGGCGCCGGCCAGGAGGCGGCCCAGGTCGGTGCCGCCATGGCCCTCGAACGCGGAACCGATTACCTCGCCCCTTACTACCGCGACCTGGCGATGAACCTTGTCTTCGGGATGACCGCCCGCGAGGCGATGCTGAACGTCCTCGGCAAGCGGGACGATCCCAACAGCTACGGCCGCCAGATGCCTGCACACTGGTCGAGCCCGGCCCGCGGCATCGTGACGCAATCGTCGGTCGTGGCCACGCAGCTCGTCCACGCGGTGGGCATCGCGCTCGGGGCGCGGCTGAGGGGCGAGCAGCTGGTCGTCATGGCCTGCTGCGGCGAGGGCGCCACCAGCCGCGGCGACTTCCACGAGGCGTTGAACTTCGCCGCTATCCACCGGCTGCCGGTCATCTTCTTCGTGGAGAACAACGGCTACGCCATCTCCGAACGCACCGAGAAGGAGATGCCCGTTCCCCACGTAGCCGATCGCGCCCGCGCCTACGACATGCACGCTGCCGTCGTCGACGGGATGGATTGCGTCGCGGTGTACCAAACGGTGAAGCCCGCCGTCGATCAGTCTCGCCGGGGAGGCGGGCCGTGGCTCATCGAGGCGAAGTGCTACCGCCTCTGGGCCCACTCGAGCGAAGACGACGACTCTCGCTACCGGCCGCGGAAAGAGCTCGAAGAATGGGCGAAGAAGGACCCGATTACCGTCTTCCGGGAGCGCGTCCTGGCGGACGGCATCTTCCCCCGCGAAGACCTGGAGGAGATCGAGGCCCACGTCGAGGAGGAGGTCCGCGACGCGGTCGAGTGGGCCCTCGCCCAGCCCGACCCCGCGCCCGAGGATGCCCTGACCCACGTGTACAAGGAGCTCTGACGTGGCCGAAGTGTCGGTCCTCGAAGCGGTCCGCATGGCGCTCGACGAGGCCATGGCCCGCGACGAGCGCGTGTTCATCCTCGGCGAGGACGTGGAGGCGGGCGGCGTCTTCCGGGCCACCGAGGGGCTTGCGGCGAAGTATCCGGGGCGCGTCATCGACACGCCTCTGGCCGAATCGTCCATCGTCGGGATCGCCATCGGCGCCGCGCACTACGGCGTGCGCCCCATCGCCGAAATCCAGTTCGCCGACTTCATCCACGCCGCCTTCGACCAGCTCTGCTCGGAGGCGTCGCGGTGGTGCTACCGGACGAAGGGCGACGCCTGGCTCCCGCTCGTCGTGCGGACGCCTTGGGGCGGCGGCGTCCACGGCGGCCAGCACCACTCGCAAAGCATCGAGGCGTTCTACGCCCACATGCCGGGCCTGAAGGTCGTCGCACCCTCCTTCCCGGCCGATTACCGCTCCCTCCTCCTCGCCGCCGTCGAAGACCCGAACCCGGTCATCTTCCTGGAACACAAGCGCACGTACCGGCTCATCCGCCAGGAGCTGGACGGCGCACCCGCAGAGACGCGCATCGGCAAGGCGCGGGTCGCCCGGCGCGGCGGCGACCTGACGCTCTATGCCTACGGCCTCATGCTCCACGAGTGCCTCGCCGCTGCCGAAGAGCTCGCCGCCGACGGTATCGAGTGCACCGTGGTGGACCTCCTCACCATTCGGCCGCTCGATACCGAGACGGTGCTGGAGGCGGCGAAGGCCACCGGGAAGGTGCTCATCGTCCACGAAGACACCCTTACCGGGGGCTTCGGTGCCGAGCTGGCGGCGCTCATCGCCGAGCACGCCTTCGAGTACCTCGACGCGCCCATCCGCCGACTCTGCGGCCCCGATATCCCGCCCATCCCCTATCACCCTGCGATGGAAGCCTTCTACATGCCCGACCGGCGGAAGATCGCCGACGCTGCGCGCGACCTCGCGGCCTACTGAAGGAGCGCCCGGTGCCAGTCGTTACCATGCCCCAGCTCGGCGAGAGCGTTACCGAAGGCACCGTCCTCCGCTGGCTGAAGCAGCCCGGCGACCCGGTCGCTCTCGATGAACCGCTCTGTGAAATCGAGACCGAAAAGGTGAACGTGGAGCTCCCCTCGCCGTACGAGGGCGTCATGGGGCGCCAGTTCGCCGCGCAAGGCGAAACGATTCCCGTGGGCGCCCCGCTCTGCGAAATCGTTCCCCTTGGCACCCCTCCCTCTGAGCTGGCCGCGCCCGAGACGCCAGTCGCGGCCGCTGCGCCGGCCGGTACCTCGGCGGACTTCCATCGGCCTGCGTCCGGGCCCGCAGCCCACGGCGACCGGCGCCGCCGGTACACGCCTGCCGTGCTCCGGCTCGCGCGGCTGCACGGCATCGATCTGGAGCGGATTCGCGGCACCGGGCTCGGTGGGCGCGTGACCAGGAAGGACGTCGAGGCGTATCTCGCGGCCCGCGGCGCCGCTGCTGCCGCCCCTCCGCCCGCGGACGTGCCGTCTGCCCCCGCTGCCGTGGCGTCTGGGCCCGCGGCCGCTGCCTACGAAGTCGTCCCGCTCTCGCCGACGCGGCGAACGATCGCCGAGCGGCTCGGCCGAACGGCCCGCGAGGTCCCGCAGGCCTGGACCATGGTCGAAGCCGACGTCACCGAACTGCTCAGGCTTCGGGACGCGACGGCGGCGAGGTTCGGGCGGCACCTCACGCTCCTGCCGTTCTTCGCGCAGGCGGTGTGCCGCGCCCTCCGCGAGCACCCGAACCTCAATGCGCGCTTCGAGGAAGGCGAGCTCCGCCGCTTCCGCGACGTCAACCTGGGCATCGCCGTGGCCGCCCCAGGCGGTCTCGTTGTCCCCGTCCTCCACCGAGCCCAGGAGCTGAGCATCGAAGGGCTCGCCCGGGCGCTCGACGACCTCATCGAGCGCGCGCGGGCCGGCCGGCTCCAGCTCAGTGACGTCGAAGGCGGTACCATCACCGTGAACAACACCGGGGCCTTCGGATCGATCGCCTCCCGGCCGATCCTGAACGCTCCCGAAGTGGCCATCGTTACCCTCGAACGCGTGGTGCGGCGGCCCGTTGTCGTCGGCGAAGACGCCATCGCGGTCCGTGCGATGGTGAACGTCTGCCTCACCTTCGACCACCGCGCCATCGACGGCCACGAAGCAGGGGCCTTCCTGGCCACGCTGAAGGCGCTCCTCGAAGCCCCCGCGGAACGATGAGCGGCCGAACCGCAACCGCCGAACGGACGGGAACGCGCGACCGGTAGCCCCTTGCAAACTATCCAGCCAGGGGCGAGTATCGCCTCGCAACGCTACGCCGAAGGAGGATCCTCGTGCCCGACACCGTATTGCAAATCTCCGACGAGACGAAGGAGCGCTGCGAGTACGTCAAGCGCTTCATGGAGGAGTACATCTACCCGAACGAGAACGTCCTGGCGCGGGGGGATGACCGGGCCGAACAGCTCATGAAGGAGCTGCAGGCCATCAATAAGAAGAACGGCTACTGGGCGCCCCACATGCCGAAGGAAGCGGGCGGCATGGGGATTCCCTTCCTCACGTACGCCTACATGAACGAGATCATCGGCCGCAGCCTGGTGGCGCCGCGCGCCTTCGGCTCCCAGGCGCCGGATTCGGGCAACGCCGAGATCCTCTGGCTCTTCGGCACCGAGGAGCAGAAGGAGCGCTGGCTGAAGCCCCTCGTCGCCGGCGAGATCCGCTCCTGCTACTCGATGACCGAACCGGCGGTCTCCGGCGCCGACCCGACGAACCTCCAAACCCGCGCCGTCCGCGAGGGCGATGAGTGGGTTATCAACGGCCGGAAGTGGTTCAGCTCGGGCGCCATCGGGGCCGCCTTTGCCATCGTGATGTGCATGACCGACCCCGATGCGCCCCCGCACAAGCGCTTCAGCCAGATCATCGTTCCCACCGACACCCCGGGCTTCAAGATCGAGCGCATCATCGAGGTGTGGGGCGAGCCGGACGCCAACCACCCGCAGATCCTGTACGACAACGTGCGGGTGCCCGTGACGAACCTCCTCGGCCCGCAGGGAGAAGGCTTCCGCATCGCCCAAAAGCGGCTCGGCCCGGGCCGCATCCACCACTGCATGCGGACGCTCGGCCTTGCCCAGCGCGCCTTCGACCTGATGTGCCAGCGCGCGGTCAGCCGGGAGGCGTTCGGCGGGCCTTTGGCCGACAAGCAGACGATTCAGAACTGGATCGCCGACGCGCTGGTGAACATCCAGGCGGCGCGCCTCCTCACCATGCAGGCCGCCCAGAAGATCGACTCCGGCGACGAGGCGCGGGTCGAGATCTCGATGATCAAGTTCTTCGTCGTGAACGTGGCCTGCGACGTCATCGACAAGGCCATTCAGGTGCACGGCGCGCTCGGCGTCACCACCGACGTCCCGCTCCAGGCGATGTACAAGTCGGCGCGCACCCTCCGCATCGCCGACGGTCCGGACGAGGTGCACCGCATGGTGGTCTCGCGGCGCGTCATCCGGAAGTACCGCGCTGGCGAAGCCTGGGACTTCCAGACCTTCGAATAGGGCGCAGCCCGCTTCTCCAGCAGCGAGCGCCCCGGGATTTCCCGGGGCGCTCGGCTGTTACCAGGTGTCGATGTTCGGGCGCTTCTTTCCGGTGCGCGGCGGGGGCGGCGGCATCGCATCGAGCGCCGTAATCACGATGCGGCGCGTTTCCGCAGGGTCGATCACGTCGTCGATTTCGAAGTGCGTGGCCATGTTCAGCGCTTTGCCGTGCTCGTACATCCTGGCCACCATCTCGTCGAAGACCCGCTTCCGCTCGACGGGGTCCTGGATTGCCTCCAGCTCCCGCCGGTATCCCAGCTTCACGGCGCCCTCGAGGCCCATCCCGCCGAATTCGCCTGTCGGCCAGGCGACGGTGAACACCGGCGCGTGGAAGCTGCCGCCGGCCATCGCTTGGGCGCCGAGGCCGTACCCCTTCCGCACCACGACCGTGAACAGGGGCACGGTGAGGTTCGCCCCCGTCACGAACATCCGCGCCGCATGGCGGACGTTCGCCTCCTTCTCCGACTCCGGTCCGACCATGATGCCCGGCGTATCGCACAGCGAGAGGATCGGGAGGTCGAACGCGTCGCACAGCTGCATGAAGCGGGCCGCCTTGTCGGCTGCGGCCGCATCGATGGCGCCCCCCAGGTGGGCAGGGTTGTTGGCGATAAGGCCGAAAGGTCGCCCCTCGATGCGAATGAGGGCCGTGATCATCGCCTGTCCGAACCCGCGGCGAAGCTCCAGCACCGAGCCCTCGTCCGCCAGGGTAGCGATGAGCTCCCGCATGTCATACGCCCGCAGGCGGTTTTCGGGGACGATGTGCTGCAGCCGCCGCTGGTCTTCGCACCGCCAGGTGGGGATGGCGCCCTGGAAGTAGGAGAGGTACTGCTTGGCGACCCGCACCGCCTCCGCTTCGTCCTTCACGGCGATATCCACGACGCCGTTCGGGACCTGAACGGACATAGGCCCGACTTCTTCCGGCCGGTACACCCCCAGCCCGCCGCCCTCGATCATGGCCGGGCCGCCCATTCCGATCGTCGAGTTTTCGGTGGCGATGACGACGTCACAGCACCCGAGGATGGCCGCATTCCCGGCGAAGCAGCGGCCCGAATTGATGCCGATGAGGGGAACGAGGCCGCTGAGCTTCCCCCAGAGGTGGAAGGCCATCACGTCCAAGCCGGCGACCCCCGGGGCATCGGTGTCGCCTGGACGCCCGCCTCCGCCCTCGGTGAAGAAGATGACCGGAAGCCGCCACTTGTAGGCGAGCTCGAACATCCGGTCCTTCTTCTGGTGGTTCATGTGCCCTTGGGTGCCCGCCAGCACCGTGTAGTCGTAGGCCATCACCACGCAGCGGGATCTTTCGGGCGGGAAGAGGTGCCCGTTCACCCGGCCGATGCCGGCGATGAGCCCGTCGGCCGGCGTCCGTTCGATGAGCTCCTCCACAGGACGCCGCCGGCGCTGGGCGGCGATCACCAACGCACCGTACTCCACGAAGCTTCCAGGGTCGCAGAGGTCGGCGATGTTCTCGCGGGCTGTGCGCTGCCCCGTTTCCCGACGCCGCGCGACGGCTTCGGGCCTGGCCTCGTCGAGCGTCTTCCGATGGCGTTCGATGACTTCGGCCAAGTCGGGGCGGATGCGGTCGAGGTCGAGCACCCTTCCGCCAGTGCCGGCTTCTGCGGCCCCCTCCGCTGGCGCGAGGTAGAGGAGCGGCGCGCCCTCGGGCACGGTTTCGCCGATAGCCACGTCGATGCGGAGGATGGTCCCCGCGGCCGGCGCTGCCACCGTGTGCTCCATCTTCATCGCTTCGAGGATGAGGAGCGTCTGGCCGGGGGCGACCGTCTGGCCTTCCGCTGCTTCGATGGCCACCACCGTGCCCTGGAGCGGCGCCTCGACGGCGAGGCTGCCCTCGGGAGCCGGCGCCGTCCGGCGTTCCGCCGCGGCAGCGGCCGGGCGCTTCCCGTGGCGGAGCACGGCCAGCGGGTCGGCGCGGAGGGCCTCCGCGGTGGCGAGGAGCGCCCCCCAGTTGCGGTCGACGGTTCGGGTGTCGAACTCGCCCCGCTCGACGTCCTCCCGCTCGAGCAGCGCCCGGAGGAAGGCAGCATTAGTCTCCACGCCCGTGATGCGGAGTTCGCGCAGGGCGTGCCGGGCGCGGCGCACCGCGGCGGCGAAGCTCGGCCCCGGCGAGTGGACGATCAGCTTCAGGAGCAGCGGGTCGAAGCGCGGGTTCGGGCGGTAGCCGATGCGCACGTTCCCATCGATGCGGATTCCCGGGCCTCCGGGCAGCTCGAGCTCGTCGATGACGCCGGTGCTGGGCCGGAGGCTCCCGTCAGGAAGCAGCCGCTCGGCGTTCACCCGAAGCTCGATGGCGAAGCCTGTCGGCTGGCGGCCTTCGGGGATCCCCAGCTCTGCGAGGGAAGCGCCGCCTGCCAGCATCAGCTGGCACGCCACGAGGTCGACCCCGAAGGCCTCTTCGGTCACGGTGTGCTCCACCTGGAGGCGCGCGTTCGCCTCGATGAAGTACCACTCGCTGGGGTCGTCGGCGTTCACCAGGAATTCGAAGGTGCCGGCGTTCCGGTAGTTCGCCGCCCGAGCCATCGCGAGCGCGGCGTCGTACAGCGCCCGCCTCGTGCTCTCGGGGAGCGCGGGGCTGGGTGCGATTTCGACGAGCTTCTGGAAGCGCCGCTGGAGGGAACACTCCCGCTCGCCCAGGTGGACGGCTCCTCCGGCCCCGTCGCCGAGGACTTGGACCTCGACGTGCCGTGCCCGCGGCAGGAGCCGCTCGATGTAGACGTCAGCGACTCCGAAGGCCGCCGCGGCCTCTGACCGCGCGCGTTCGTACGCCTCCGGGAGCGCCTCCGGATGTTCCACGACGCGCAGGCCGCGTCCGCCCCCGCCGGCCACGGCCTTCAGAGCCACGGCGCTTCCGCTCGGGAGGGCGGCGAAGAATGCGCGGGCCTCGTCGAGGGTGACGGGGCGGTCGATGCCCTCGAGGACGGGCACGCCGCGGGCGGCGGCATGGCGCCGCGCCCGGGCCTTGTCCCCGAAGAGTTCCAGCGCCTCCGGCGTCGGTCCCACGAAGGCGAGCCCTGCGCCTTCGCATGCGCGGGCGAAGGCCGCCTGCTCGGCAAGGAACCCGTAGCCGGGATGGACCGCGTCGCAGCCGGCCCGGATGGCGGCCTCCACGAGGCCGGCGATGTCGAGGTAGGCCCCCACACCGGCTCCGCGCAGCGGGAACGCCTCGTCGGCGGTGTCCAGATGCGGCGAGTCGCCGTCGTCTTCGGAGAACACGGCTACCGTGCGGATGCCCAGCGCGGAGGCAGCGCGGGCGATGCGGGACGCGATTTCGCCCCGATTGGCGATGAGGAGCTTGCGGATGGGCACGGTGCGGCTCCGGTGCGATGGGAAGGTCGACGCGAATGGTCGCCGAGCCGATCCTACCCGCGCTGGCACCGGCGGCAACCGGACCCGTGCGTTAACACGGCGGACGGTAGGATGGATACCGAGGTGGGCGAGCGCGAAACCGGCACAGGAGGTGGCAGCATGCCAAGGACGTTCGTCCACGTGAGCGTCTGCCGGTGCCGCATCTGTGAGGCGGCGCGGGCAAGCGCTGGGAGCCGCCCCGCGCCGCAGCGCTAGCAGCGGCGCCTGCGGCAGGCGCTCACCTTACCGTCGCACCGCGCCCGTTTTCGGAGACGCCCTTCCTGGAGCGAGTGGCCGCCGGTGCCCCCGCCGCATTCGCTAAGCTGGAAAGCGAGGAGGCCGCGATGCCGCGCTTGCACCCTTGGGGCGAAGCTGCCGACGAGGAGGACCGCTCCGTCATCGCCGAGCAGATGGGGCCGGACCCGGAGGCGGAAGGGCGTCTCTACGAACTGGCAGGACAATCGCCAGATTTGGCCCTTTCCATTGTCCCGGCGGTGCGGGCGGTCGTAATTATCGCTGATACGGAAGGGATGCGCGGCAAGGCTTCCGGCTCGGCCCGTACCTCCTCACCTGTCCGCGGCCGGATTCTCGCCGTTCACCTGCGGTATCATCCCCAGGCGCCGACCTCTACCGATGTGCGCCTGCGCGCCGTCCCGGCCGAGGGTCGGCCGCCCGTCGACATCCTCGTGGTCCCCGAATCCCACACCGACGGTTACTTCGCCCCCGACGCGGAGCCGGTCTGGCGGCCGATGCCCCGCACATACAGCTACGTCCCCTTCGAGGTGGACGCGCCCCTCGAGCTCGTCGTCACCGAATGCAACGCGCTGTCGGAGGCGGTGGTGGCGACCGTCTTCGTCGAGGAGCCGGCGCCCCCGCGGCCATGACGGCCGCTCGCCTCGCCGCGCTGGCGGAGCGCATCATCGCCTGCGAGCGTTGCCCCCGCCTGAGAGCCTGGTGCCGCCACGTCGCCGAGCGCCCGCCGCGCCGCTACCGCGGCTGGGAGTACTGGGCCCGTCCCGTCCCCGGGTTCGGCGACCCCCAGGCGCGGCTGCTCGTGCTGGGGCTTGCCCCCGCCGCCCACGGCGCCAACCGCACCGGCCGTCTCTTCACCGGCGATCGCTCGGGGGACTGGCTCTTCCGCGCCCTCTACCGCGCCGGGTTCGCCAACCAGCCGCATTCGGTGAGCAGGGACGACGGCCTCCGACTCGCCGATGCCTACGTGACGGCGTCGGTACGCTGCGCTCCGCCGGGGAACAGGCCCACGCCGGCCGAGCGGGCCGCCTGCTTTCCCTTCCTCGTCGAGGAAGCAGCCTGCCTCAGCCGCGTGCGGGTCGTGGTGGCGCTCGGGGCGCTGGCCGCCGAAACCGCTTCGCGGCTCTTCGGACTGCGTCCGCGTCCCCCGTTCGCCCACGGCGCCGAATACGAGCTGCCTGGGGAGAGAGTGCTCCTCTGCTCCTATCACCCGAGCCAGCAGAACACCTTCACCGGGCGGCTCACGGAGCCGATGTTCGACGCCGTCTTCGCTCGCGCCCGTGAGCTCGTCGACGCCCTCACGGGCGAGCCGCCGGGTGCAGTACGATCGTCGGCGGAATGAGCGAGACGCAGCTCCCCTCCGCTCCGCTCGAAGGCATCCGCGTCCTCGACTTCACCTGGGCGCTCGCAGGACCCTTCGCCACCATGCAGCTCGCTGACCTCGGCGCCGAGGTGGTGAAGGTCGAATACCCCAAGCTCGAGGAGCGCCAGCGCGGCTTCGGCCCCTACTTCGAAGGCATCTCGACCTTCTTTTTCAGCCCCAACCGCGGCAAGAAGGGGATCTGCATCGACTTGCGCCGCGAGGAAGGGAAGCAGCTCGTTCTCCAGCTCGTCCGCCATGTCGATGTTGTGGCCGAGAACTTCCGGCCCGGCACGATGGAGCGCCTCGGGCTCGGCTACGAACGGCTCCGGGCCGAAAACCCCCGTCTCATCTACGCCGCCCTGAGCGGCTTCGGGCAGACGGGCCCGTACCGGGATCTCCCTGCCGTCGACGCCGTGGCCCAGGCGATGGGGGGGACCATGAGCCTGAACGGCGAGCCGGACGGCCCGCCGATGCGCGTCGGTGTCAGCATCGGCGATATGGTCGGCGGCCTCTACCTGGCGCTCGGAATCCTCGCTGCCCTGCGTGCGCGCGACCGTACCGGCGAGGGGCAGTTCCTCGACGTGGCGCTCATGGAGGCGCAGATGGCCCTCTGCGAGAACGCCATCGTCCGGCATTCGGCCTTCGCCGAAGCTCCCACCCGCATCGGGAGCCGCCACCCCCTCGTGGCCCCGTTCGGGCCTTTCCCCACCGCCGACGGCTGGATCGTCATCGCCAACGTGAAGGACTGGGATCTCTTCTGTGCGGTGATCGAGCGCGACGACCTCGCCCACGACCCCCGCTTCCAGACGAACGAGGAGCGAGTGCGCAACGTGGAGGCCCTCGAGGCGGAACTCGGCGAGGCGCTGCGGCGGCGAACCACGGCCGAGTGGTTCGACATCCTCGTCCGCGCCGATTGCTGCTCCGTGGGCAAGGTGAACACCATCGCCGACCTGTTCAGCGCCCCCCATGTCCA
>DAOUCS010000101.1:0-17879 GCA_034431815.1 Dehalococcoidia bacterium | reverse complement strand
CTCCGCGACCTGGACGAGGATGGCATCATCCGCATCGGTGCAGAGGTGCGGGAAGGCGACATCCTCGTGGGCAAGATCACGCCGAAGGGTGAAACCGAGCTCACCGCCGAGGAGAAGCTCCTCCGCGCCATCTTCGGCGAGCGCGCCCGCGAGGTGAAGGACACCAGCCTCCGCGTGCCTCATGGGCAAAGCGGGAAGGTCATCGACGTGAAGGTCTTCACCCGCGACAACCATCCCGAGCTTCCGGCCGGCGTGCTGAAGCTCGTCCGGGTGAGCGTGGCCCAGCGCCGGAAGATCTCCGAGGGCGACAAGATGGCCGGACGCCACGGGAACAAGGGTGTCATCAGCCGCATCCTGCCGAGGGAGGACATGCCCTTCCTGCCCGATGGCACTCCGGTGGACATCATCCTCAACCCCATCGGCGTGCCAAGCCGCATGAACATCGGCCAGGTGCTCGAAACTCACCTCGGCTGGGCCGCTCACTGGCTCGGCTTCCGAGCCATCAGCCTCGTCTTCGACGGCGCCTCCGACGTGGCCATCGACGATGCGCTCGCCCTCGCCTGGATGGCCATGGAAGCCGGCGCCGTGTACTACGTCGACCCCCGTGATCGTGGCTTCGACGAAGAGCGGCTCATCCGCTGGATCGAGGAGCAGGGGTACGACCCGGACCCCATCTACCGCAACCCGGTGGAGGGGGCGGCAAAGCGGGCCTGCCTCGAGATCTGGCTGAAGCAGATGCAAGTGGCGGTGCCGGACGGCGCGTCGACCGAAGAGCTGGAGCGGCTCGCTCAGAAGACCTACGACGAGACGGGCGTCCCGCCGCCGATCTTCGGGAAGATGACCCTCTACGATGGCCGCACCGGCGAGCCCTTCGATCAGCCCGTCACCGTCGGCTACATCTACATGATGAAGCTGAACCACCTCGTCGAGGACAAGATCCACGCTCGGAGCACGGGCCCCTACTCGCTGATTACGCAGCAGCCGCTCGGCGGCAAGGCCCAGTTCGGCGGTCAGCGTTTCGGCGAGATGGAGGTGTGGGCCCTGGAAGCGTACGGGGCGGCCCATGTCCTCCAGGAGCTGCTCACGGTCAAGTCCGACGACGTCGTCGGGCGGGTCAAGGCCTACGAAGCCATCGTCAAGGGCGAAGACGTTCCCGCGCCGGGTATCCCCGAGTCCTTCAAGGTGCTTGTGAAGGAGCTGCAGAGCCTCGGCCTCTCCGTGGAGGTGTCGAGCGACGAAGGCGCGGTCTCCTTCACCGAGGACCTCGGCGGCGAGGTGCCCGAGCTTGGCATCAATCTCTCCGGGTTCGAATCGGAGGACGTGTTCAATGCTCGAAGTTAACGACTTCAACCAGGTGCGAATCTCCCTCGCCAGTCCCGAGCAGATCCTTTCCTGGTCGTATGGCGAGGTCACGAAACCGGAGACGATCAACTACCGTACGCTTAAGCCGGAGAAAGACGGGCTATTCTGCGAGAAGATTTTCGGGCCCACCAAGGACTTCGAGTGCTATTGCGGAAAGTACAAGCGGGTCCGCTACAAGGGCATCATCTGCGATAAATGCGGCGTCGAGGTGACCCGGGCCAAGGTGCGCCGCGAGCGGATGGGCCACATCCAGCTCGCCTCTCCCGTCGCCCACATCTGGTTCGTGAAGGGCACGCCTTCGAAGCTCGGCCTCCTCCTCGACATGTCTCCGCGCAACCTCGAGCGGGTCATCTACTTCGCCCAGTACCTCGTAACCCATGTCGACGAGGAAGCCCGGCAGGCGGAAATCGCCCGCCTGCGCGAAGAGAAGGAGGCCCTCATCCGCGAGCGGCTCGCCGACGTTTCGCCCCGCCGCGAGGCGCTGGAGCGGAAGCTCGAGGAGGCGCACCGCGAGCTCGAGCAGCGGTTCGCCGAAGAGAAGCAGCGCATCGAAGCCGAACGGAAGATCTCGCGCGATGCCCTCGCTGCTGCGGTCGAGCGGGCCGTCCAGGTTGCCGAAGCTGCCCAAGGGAAGACGCTCGAGCAGCCCATCACCATCCTCGGCGACACCATCCTCGAGGCGGGCACGAAGGTTACCAAAGCCTCCGTCGCCAAGGTCCAGAAGGAGGGCGATAAGAAGCTCGCCGCCTTCGACAAGGAGACCGAGCAGATGGTGGAGCAAGAGCGGCTCGCCATCGAATCGGCGATGGAGGATGCCAAAGCCTCGCTCGCGGGGGAGCTCGAACCGCTCCAGCAGAAGGAGCAGCAGCTCCGCCAGGAGATCGAGCGGGAGTACGACGAGCTCATCAAAGATCTCGAGGAGCTCGCCGACCCGGTCCAGCACGACCGTGTCGTCCTTCTGAGCGAAAGCCGCTACCGCGAGCTTTCCGACCGCTTCGGCCACGTGTTCACGGCGAAGATGGGCGCTGAGGCCATCCTCGATGTCCTTGAGCGGCTCGACCTCGATGCCCTGCGGACAAAGCTGAAGCAGGAGATCATGTCGGCGAGCGGGCAGCGGCGAAAGAAGGCGACCAAGCGCCTCAACGTCGTCGTAGCGCTGAAAGAATCCGGCAACAAGCCGGAGTGGATGATCTTCCGCGTGCTGCCGGTGCTCCCGCCGGAACTCCGACCGATGGTCCAGCTGGACGGCGGGCGGTTCGCCACGAGCGACCTGAACGACCTGTACCGGCGCGTCATCAACCGGAACAACCGCCTCAAGCGCCTGCTCGAGCTCGGCGCGCCGGAGATCATTATTCGCAACGAAAAGCGGATGCTGCAGGAGGCTGTCGACAGCCTCATTGACAACGGCCGGCGTGGCCGGGCCGTCACGGGCACGGGCGGCCATCGCCTGAAGAGCCTCAGCGACATGCTGAAGGGGAAGCAGGGCCGCTTCCGCCAGAACCTCCTTGGCAAGCGCGTCGATTACTCCGGCCGCTCGGTCATTGTCGTCGGCCCCGAGCTGCGCCTCGACCAGTGCGGTCTGCCGAAGCGCATGGCGCTCGAGCTCTTCAAGCCGTTCGTCATGCACTCGCTCGTGGCGAAGGGCCTCGCCCACAACATCAAAAGCGCCAAGCGCATCGTCGAGCGCGCGCGCCCTGAGGTATGGGACGTCCTCGACGAAGTGATCAAGGACCGGCCGGTGCTCCTGAACCGCGCACCCACGCTCCACCGGCTCGGAATCCAAGCCTTCTATCCCGTCCTCATCGATGGTGCGGCGATTCAGCTGCACCCCCTCGTGTGCGCGGCCTTCAACGCGGACTTCGACGGCGACCAGATGGCCGTGCACGTGCCTCTCAGCCGCGAGGCTGTTGCGGAGGCGAAGCAGGTAATGCTTTCGAGCAAAAACCTGCTCTCCCCCGCCAGCGGCGACCCGATTGTCACCCCTTCGCTCGACATGGTGCTCGGGGCGTACTACATGACGGAGCTCGACCCCAAAGCGAAGGGTGCCTACCGCCCCGGCTCCAATGGGACGCCCCTGCAGGGCGTGTACTCCTCGTTCGAGGAGGCGAAGCTTGCCCACGACCTCGGCCACCTCGATCTGCGGGCGCCCATCCTCGTTCGAACCACCCGCGCTGTCCAACAGGGCGACACCATCCGCGAGCCAGAACGCGACGAGCACGGGAACCCGAAGCCGTTCCTCTTCGAAACCTCCGTCGGGCGCATCATCTTCAACGAGGCCCTGCCGGAAGAGCTACCCTTCCAGAACGATCTCATGGACCGCGGCACGCTTCGGAAGGTCGTAGCCATGTGCTACCGACGCCTCGGCGGTGACCGTACGGCCCAGGTACTCGACCGGCTGAAGGACGTGGGGTTCCACTACGCCACCCGCTCGGGCGTTACCTTCGCCATCCACGAAATTCAGGTGCCCGCCACGAAGGGGGAGATCCTCCGCGAAGCGGAACGCCGTGCCGACGAGCTGATGGAGCAGTACCAGATGGGCTTCATCACCGAGGAGGAGCGGTACCAGGGCACCGTCGAAATCTGGAACGAGGCCACCGCCAAGATCGAGGAGACTATCAAGGCCCACCTGAATGAGTACGGCTCCCTCAACTACATGGCCAGCTCGGGCACCAAGGGGAACATCACGCAGATCCGCCAGATGGCCGGCATGCGCGGCCTCATGGCCGACCCGAACGGGAAGATCATCGAGCTGCCCATCAAAAGCTCCTTCCGCGAGGGTCTCACCGTCCTCGAGTACTTCATCTCCACCCACGGGGCCCGCAAGGGTCTGGCCGACACGGCTCTGCGAACCGCCGACTCGGGCTACCTCACCCGCCGTCTCATCGATGTCGCGCAGGAAGTCATCGTCTTCGAAGAGGACTGTGGCACGACGGCGGGCATGTGGCTCGAACGGGACCGCTCCGCCGACGCCCTCGAGTCCTTCCGGGAGCGCATCATCGGCCGCTACCCGGCTGCTCCCATCGTCGACGAGAAGACAGGCGAAATCATCTGCGATCTCGGTCAGGAGATCGACGAGCGGGTGGCCGACCGCATCGACGAGCTCGGCATCGACCGTGTGTACGTCCGCACCCCGCTCTCGTGCGAAGCGGAGCGCGGCGTCTGTGCCATGTGCTACGGGCGCGACCTCGCCCGTGGCGAGCGCGTCAAGCTCCGGACTGCCGTGGGAATCATCGCGGCTCAGTCCATCGGTGAGCCGGGTACCCAGCTCACGATGCGTACCTTCCACACGGGCGGTGTGGCGAGCGCGACGGACATCACGAGCGGTCTCCCGCGCGTCGAGGAGCTCTTCGAGGCTCGGAACCCCAAGGGGGAAGCCATCATCTCGGAGATCGACGGCGTCGTGGACGTCATCGAGGAAGGCGAACGCCGCGTTGTCCGGGTGACGAACGTCGACACGTTGGTCGAGGAGTACGACCTCCCGCCCGGACACACGCTTCTCGTTCAGGACGGCGAGCACGTCGCTTCGGGCGCGCCCCTCGCGGCTCCCGCCGACGCAGTGACCGATGGGCAGGTCACCGACCTGGCGCTTGCGGTCCAGTCGCGTATCCCGGGTGTGGTGCGGCTCAGCACCCCCGGCAAAATTCAGGTGGTCTACGAAGAGCGTGAGGAGCGCGAGTACCAGATCCCCGCTGCCGCCCGCCTTCTCGTCGAGCCTGGCCAGTACGTGAACGCTGGTGACCAGCTCACCGAGGGTGCCAAGAACCCCCAGCACATCCTTGCCATCCAGGGGCGGGACGCCGTCCGGAAGTACATGGTCGACGAGATCCAGAAGGTCTACAAGTCACAGGGCGTCAACATCAACGACAAGCACATCGAAATCATCGTGCGCCAGATGCTCCGCCGCGTGAAAGTCGACCATCCGGGCGATACCAACCTCCTGCCGGGCGAGCTGGTCGACCGCCGGGAGTTCGAGGAGATCGTCAATCGCGCGGTCGCCGAAGGCGGCGAGCCCGCCACTGCCCAGCCGGTCCTCCTCGGCGTCACGAAGGCCTCGCTCAGCACTGAGTCCTGGCTGGCTGCGGCCTCCTTCCAGGAGACAACCCGCGTCCTCACGAACGCGGCTATCGAGGGGAAGGTCGACCGGCTGCTGGGGCTCAAAGAGAACGTCATCATCGGCAAGCTCATCCCTGCGCGCGCCGAGATCGAGCTGCCGAAGCGGGAGGCGATCGAGGACGAGCTTCCGGAGACCCTCTTCATCGAAGAAGAGGAGGAGCTGGAGCGCATGCTCGGCGAAGGTAGCTTCGGCCGGCCATCCACGCTGCCCATCCTCGACGACGAGGGCCGCGAGCTGCCGGCTGACCGGGCCTTCGTCGACGATGACGAGAGCGGCGAGGAAGCGGGCGAGTAGCAGCGCTCGACGGGTGAATTCCCCGCGCCCCGCCGCCCGAGCGGCGGGGCGCACCCGTTTGGCTCGCTCCTTCAGGCGAGCCGCTGGGCGAGGGTCCGCGGCTCTTCGAGGAGGTAGTCGGCGTCCACGGGATGGGAGGCCACGCCGGCTTCCGCCGCTGCGAAGGCCACTGCCCGGGCTACGGCGCGGTGAATTGCGGCGTCGAGCGGCGGCGGGAGGAGCATTCCTGGCGGGGCCTGCTCCGCGATGGTCCGCGCCGCCGCGAGGAACACCTCCGGCACGAATCGGCGGATGCCGCAGTCCAAGCCGCCGCGGCAGAGGCCTGGGAACGCCAGCAGATTGTTCGTTGCCCGGCCGTCGGTGGCGAGGGCTGCCCCCGCTTTCAGCGCGGCTGAGACCTCGATTTCTGGGTAGGGGTTGGAGAGCGCGAAGATGATTTGTCCCGGCCGCACCAGCTCGGGAGGGATCAGCCCGGCCTTGCCCGTGGTGGCGACGACCACGTCGCAGCGGGCCATCACCTCCTCGAGCGTCGCCGCCCGCCCTCCCTGGACCTCGAGTCGGCGAAGAGCGTCCGGAGAGATATCCGTGCCCCACACGGGCCGGCCCAGCCAGCGCATCGCCATCCTCGCGATGGCGCTCCCTGCGGCGCCGAGACCGACGCATCCCAATTCCAGGCGTTCCAGGCTCCGGCCGGTGAGCTTTGCGGCGTTCATGAGGGCGCCGAGCACCACGGCTGCCGTGCCGTGCTGGTCGTCGTGGAACACAGGCACGCCGCGAGCGGTCAACTCTTCCTCGAACTCGAAACAGGCCGGGGCCGCCACGTCCTCGATTTGGATGAGTCCGAACGAAGGGGCGATGGCGGCGACGGCCTCCGCCATTCTCTGCGGCTCACCTGTCGCCAGGGCGATGGGAATCCCGTACACGCCAACCAGATGACTAAGCAGCGCCGCCTTCCCTTCGAGGATGGGCAGCGCTGCGAGCGGCCCCAGATTCCCCAGCCCCAGCACGGCGCTCCCATCGGAGACGATGGCAACCGTGTTGGCGCGGATCGTGTAGTGGGCAGCCAGCTCCGGATTGGCGGCAATCTTTCGCGCCACCTCCCCGACGCCGGGGGTGTAGATGCGGCCTAGGTCGGCTTCGCCCCGGATGGGATAGCGGGAGCGCACCACGAGCTTCCCGCCCACGTGCAGCTCGAGAACCTCGTCCCGGACCTCGAGCACTTCGGCGTCGCCGCAGGCGTTGATGGCGGCCACGGTGGCCTCCACCGCCGCCTCGTCGCCGAAGCCCATGTCGATATCCCGCACCCGGTGCAATGGGCTGATGGAGACAGTGCGGATATCCCCGAGGGAGGCCCCGTGCTGCGCCACGATGGCGAGCACGTGCGCCAGGACGCCCACCCGGTTCGACGTCTTGATGCGGAGGGTGCGGAAAATCGATGCCCCGCGATGGAGCTCTTCCGGTGTCGCCATGGCCGCACTATACCGCGGCCGCGCCTTCCAATCTTCGGCCGAATGGCTTCACATACTCCGTTCGAGCAGACAGATGGCTTCGGCCGCCATCGCCTCGCCACGGCCGACCGCGTCCAGCCCCTCGGCAGTCTTCGCCTTCACGCTCACCGCGTCGGGGCTTACTCCCAGAATCGAGGCGATTCGCTCGCGGATAAGGGGGATGTATGGGGCCAGCTTCGGACGCTCAGTCCGGATGACCGCGTCTATGTTGGCCACGCGCCACCCACGTTCCGCGGCGAGCTGTACGGCCTTTCGAACGAAGTCCGCACTGTCGGCGTGAGCCCAGCGCGGGTCGCTTGGCGGGAAGTGCTGCCCGATGTCCCCCAAGGCGGCCGCGCCCAGGATGGCGTCGGTGACGGCGTGGAGCAGGACGTCGGCATCGGAATGACCGGCCAGTCCCGGTCCTTCCTCGATGATCACGCCGCCGAGGATCAGCGGCCGGCTGTCGTCCACGCGGTGGATGTCGCTCCCGAAGCCCACGCGCATCACCGTGCCGTTGCCTCCTGCCAGGCGGCGATGGCCCGGGCGATGGCCAGATCGACGGGGTACGTAATCTTCAGGTTCGCTCGGTCACCCTCCACCACGCGGCAGCGATAGCCGAGGCGGGCCAGCATGGCCGCGTCGTCGGTTGCGTCGGAGTCGTCCGCGGCCGCTGCTGCTAGCCAAAGGTCGCGCCGCACCACCTGGGGCGTCTGCGCTGCCCAGAGTTGCCGCCGGTCCGGGTGGTCGATGATGACCCCTTCGTCGTCGACGACCTTGATGGTGTCGGTAACGGGCACCGCGGCGATGGCGCCGGGCGTGCCCTCCGCGGCCGCGATGCACCGTTCGATGAGCTCCACCGAGACGAAGGGCCGCGCTCCGTCGTGGATGAGCACGTACTCGCTCGTGCACGCTGCGACCCCGGCGGCGACGCTGTCCCGCCGCCGCGGCCCCCCTGCGACAATGCAGAGGCGGGAGTCGCGGGCGAGGCCCGCATGCTCCGCGGCGGCGAGCACCATTTGGGCGTCGCGCGCTGCGGTGACAATCCGGGCCACGCTGGGGGCGCGGGCGAGCGCTGCCAGCGCCCAGGCCAGCACCGGCTGTCCGCCGAGGTCGGCGAGCAATTTGTCCTGGTCCCCGAATCGCTCGCCGCGCCCGGCGGCAACCACGACTGCGTCCACGTTCACGCGGTCAGCTTACGGCGGTCGCAGCCTCTGGGTGAACGCGGAGCCGCTCCGCATGCCGAGTTGGCTCGGGCGCGGTGGAGTTCTCATTATGAAGGATGGAGGGGAACCGGCGAGCGGTCGATTTGGGCCCGGTCGCCCGAGGCGGGCCGACGAACCTAGCCGTACGTCGCGAACGGCCGCGCGAGACGCGGTATTTCCGCGAAGCAGGAGGGGTACCCACATGGTTGCGACGATCGAAGAGCTGCTCGCCCGCGTAACGAAGCCGGCTCGGTACACCGGGGGCGAATGGAATAGCGTCGTCAAAGATTGGGACAGGACCCCGGTTCGTTTCGTGCTCTGCTATCCCGACGTGTACGACATCGGGATGTCGAACCTCGGGTTGGGCATCCTGTACGACATCCTGAACCGCGAACCGGACGTCCTCTGTGAGCGCGCCTTCGCCCCATGGGAGGACATGGAGGCGGAGCTTCGCCGCGAACGGGTGCTCCTTTGGAGCCTCGAGAACCGACGGCCGCTCCGTGAGTTCCACGTCGTCGGCTTCACGCTTCAGTACGAGATGAACTACACGAACGTCCTCAACATGCTCGACCTCGGCGGAATCCCTGTTCTTGCCGAGGGTCGGGGCGACGACGACCCGATTGTGATTGCGGGCGGAAGCGGGGCGTTCAATCCCGAGCCCCTGGCGCCTTTCATCGACGCCTTTGTCATCGGCGAGGGGGAAGAAGTCATCCTCGAGCTGGCCTCGCTTGTTCGGGCCTGGGTGCGCGAGCGCACCCCGCGCCAGCGGCGGCTCGAAGACCTGCTTCGCGTTTCCGGCGTCTACGTTCCGCGCTTCTACGAAGCGCGCTGGGACAGCGACGGCCATTTCGCCGGCCTGGAGCCTCGGCATCCCGATGCGCCGCCCGTGATCCGCAGGCGCATCGTGGAGCAGCTCCCGCCTCCGCTCACCCGCCCGATTGTCCCTTACCTGCAGACGGTCCACGACCGGGCCGCGATTGAAATCCAGCGCGGCTGCACCCAGGGGTGCCGCTTCTGCCAGGCAGGGATGATCTACCGGCCCGCCCGGGAGCGGTCGCCGGAGGAAGTCGTCGCCGCCGTCCGGGAGCTTCTCCGCTCGACGGGCCACGAGGAGGTCTCGCTCCTCTCCTTGAGCACCACCGACCATAGCGAAATCGTTCCCATGGTCGAGGCGCTCACTTCCGCCTTCCCGGGCCTCAAGATCAGCCTGCCGAGCACCCGCGTGGACTCGTTCTCGGTCGACGTCGCGAACGCGGTCGCGAAGGGGAAGAAGCACACGCTCACCCTCGCGCCGGAGGCCGGCAGCCAGCGGCTTCGGAACGCGATTAACAAGCTCGTTTCCGATGCCGACCTGCTCGGCGCGGCTGAGAACGCCTTCGCCAACGGCTGGACGAGCATCAAGATGTACTTCATGGTCGGCTTGCCCACCGAAACACTCGACGACGTCGCTGGGATCGTCGAGCTCGGCGCGAAGGTGCGCGAAATCGGGCGGCGCTACATCGGGAATCGGGCCCGCGTGCGAGTGAGCACGAGCAACCACGTTCCGAAGCCGCACACGCCCTTCCAATGGGCGAGGCAGGATACTGCCGAAGAGCTGGAAGTGAAGCATCAGCTCCTTCGTGACGGATGCCGCCGGGTGGGCGTCGAATTCAGCTGGAACGACCCGCGCGACAGCTTCCTCGAGGCCGTGCTCAGCCGGGGCGACCGGAAGGTTGCGCGTGCCCTCTACGAAGCGTGGCGGCGCGGCGCCAAGTTCGATGCGTGGAGCGACTACTTCCGGCCCGACATCTGGAGCGAGGCCTTCGCGGCCGCGGGCGTCCACCCAACCTGGTACGCCCACCGGGAGTGGGATACTGAGGAGCCTCTGCCCTGGGACCACATCGATTGCGGGGTTACGAAGGCCTATCTGAAGGGGCAGTGGCGAGCGGTCTTCCAAGGGAAGACGGTCGGCGATTGCCATCACGGCACCTGCAACGTCTGCGGCATGCAGAAGTTCGATACGCTCCGAGGGGAAGCCGGTGTCGCCGACTGTGTGATGAAGCTGGGCAAGCTCGTCGAGCTGCGTCGTGCGCGGAAGATCGAAGGCGAACTTCTGCAATTGGTCTGATCGGCCCCCTTCCGACGTTGCGGATGGTGGTACCCTGGAAGACGATGCAGACAGGAACGAATCGTATGCCTGTCCGGAATCCCTGCCCCCGTCCGGAAACGCGGATTGCCGAACGCCTCATTCCGCGGCGGCGCGCGGAGCAGTCCGGCGGCGATGGAGTGTGAGCCGATGCCGTACCTCACCCGCGAGGAACTCATCCAGCGGCTGCGCGCGTCCGGCCTCCGCGTGACGCAGCAACGCCTCGGCGTCTTCGACGCCCTCGTGGCGATCGGACGCCATGCCACCCCCGAAGAAGTGGCAGAACACCTGCGGCGGGATTTCCCCACGATCTCGCTGAACACGGTCTACGACACTCTCGAGACGCTGGCCACTGCCGGGCTCATTCGGCGGGCGGACGTCATGGCCGGACCGCTCCGCTACGACCCGAACACCGAACCCCACCACCATCTGGTCTGCCGGCTCTGCGGCGACCAGGTCGATGTCGATTGCGCTGGCGACGAGGCTCCTTGCCTGGAGCCCTCCGACGACCATGGATTCGTCGTCGAACGCGCCGAGGTGACGTTCTTCGGGATTTGCCCGGCCTGCCAGCAGCGGGGCAGCGCCGCGCCAGCGCGTCGTCCGTAGCGGCCGGCTTCCGTAGCGTAGAGGCGGTGGCGAAGCGCGCCCTCGACCTTGTCCTCACCCTCCTGCTGTTGCCCCTCGCGGTGCCTCTTACCGCTGTGATGGCGCTAGCGCTAGCGTTGGAACTGCGGGGCAATCCCTTCTTCGTCCAAGAGCGCATCGGCAAGGGTGGGCGTCCGTTCCGCATGTACAAACTGCGGACGATGCGCCACCCTCGCCCTGGCGAAGTTCGCCCCATCGAGGTCGACGATTGGGATACGTTCGTCTTCTCGCCGCCCGATTTCCGTGACCCCCGTCTCACTCGGCTGGGGGCCTTCGCCCGCAAGACTTCCATCGACGAGCTTCCTCAGCTCGTGAACGTTCTCCGCGGGGAGATGAGCCTTGTCGGACCCAGGCCGGAGCTGCCCGAAATTGTCGCTCAGTATCCGCCGGCCTTCCACGAACGCCACCGCGTCCTGCCGGGCATCGCCGGCCTTGCGCAGGTCAGCGGAAGGTCGGACCTTACCTACAGCGAGACGATCGCCTACGACCTGTGTTATATCGACACCTGGTCAATCTGGCTGGACCTTCGCATCCTCGCGCGCACCGTTCTGGTTGTCGTTCGGGGGGCTGGAGCACGGTGATGCGGTCCGCATTTGTGTACTGCGGGCGCTGGCTGGCGCGCTCGTTCGGGAATGAGCCGCTCCATGCTGCAGCGGCTGTGTTCCTCGACGCGCTCGTTGTCGCTGCCGCCTATGCTGTGGGGCTCCTCCTCCGCTTCGATGGGAAAGTCCCGCGGGAGAATGCCGCCTTCACGGCGAAGGTCTTTCCGGCCATCGCGCTCCTCTATGTCGCGGCGAATGCAGCCTTTGGCGTGTACAGGACGGTCTGGGCGTACGGTTCCCTCGGCGACGTCCTGAACCTGTTCCGGCCCGTCGCGACGGTGACGCTTCTCGTCTTCATCGCCAACGCCTGGCTGCACGAGCGCGACCTTCCGCTCTCGGTCATACTGACCGCGGGCGCCCTCGCATTCCCGGGCATGGCGGTGGTGAAGATGCGGACGCGCCTCGTGGCGCACTTGCCCTGGGGCGATGTGGCCTCTCGGCGTCTCCTCATCGTCGGCGCGGGCGAAACCGGCCAGCTCCTCGCGCGCGAGCTCCAGAACCGGCCCAGCTCCGGCTACCAACCCATCGGCTTCCTCGACAACGACCCCAAGAAGCTGAACACGCGTATCCACGGCCTCCGCGTTCTCGGCACGGATGTCGACCTCGAACGCATCGTTCGGGAGTACGACGTTGACATGGTTGCCATCGCGACTCCGGGCGCGCCCGGCTCTGCCATCCGCCGGATCGTCGCTGCGTGTCAGCGGGTCAACGTTCCTGTCCGCATCGTCCCCAGCGTCGACCACTGGGTCCTCGGCGGCCGGGGGGACGCCCTCCGGGAGCTCACCCTCGACGACCTCCTCGGCCGCGAACCGGTCGAGGTCGACGTCCAGCGCTGTGCTGCATCCGTGCGGAACAAGGCGGTTTTGGTGACCGGGGCCGCAGGTTCGATCGGCTCCGAGTTGTGCCGGCAACTGCTCGCGTTCCAGCCGCGGGAGCTCCACCTCCTGGACAACAACGAGTCCGGGCTCTACGACCTCTCCCTCGAGCTCGCTCCGCTTGCTCCGCAAACCGCGCTCCGTCTCTGGGTGGGAGACATCGCCGATGTCGCGACGGTGGAACGCGTCTTCCGCGAAGCTCGCCCACAGGTCGTGTACCACGCGGCCGCCTTGAAGCATGTGCCCCTCATGGAGGAGCACCCCGACCAGGCCTTCCGCGTCAATGTGCTCGGCACGCTCGCCGTGGCGCAAGCCGCGCGCTCCACCGGAGCCGAGCGGTTCGTGCTCATTTCCACCGACAAGGCGGTCCGCCCAGCGAGTGTGATGGGCGCTACGAAGCGAATCGCCGAGCTCATCGTCGCGGCCTTCGCCCGGTCCGCCGAACGCACATCGTTCGTGGCGGTGCGCTTCGGCAACGTCATGGGCAGCCGCGGTTCGGTCGTGCCCACCTTCCTCCGCCAGATCGAGCGTGGCGGCCCTGTCACCGTGATGCATCCGGACATGATGCGCTATTTCATCACCATCCCTGAGGCGGTCAGCCTCGTCATCCAGGCCGGTGCCTTCGGTGGGCGGGGCAGCGTGTACATGCTCGATATGGGGGAGGAGGTCAGCATCCTCGAACTCGCTGAGCGGATGATCCGCCTCCGAGGGCTCCGACCAGGGGAAGATATCCAAGTGGTGTTTACCGGCCCCCGTCCGGGCGAGAAGCTGCGCGAGGAGCTCGTCGCCGACTTCGAGCGCCTCGAACCTACCGACCATCCGAAGGTAATGCGTGTCGTTGCCGACCTGGAGGTCGAGGAACGCGAGCTGCTTCGCCTCATCGAGGAGTGCGTCGCGGCCGCCTCCGATCTCGGCGAACTAAAGCGCCGTATCCACCTTATCGTGCGGCGGTTCGACGGTCCGGGCGACGGCGAGCCGGCTCCCCAGCCGGTGCAGGTCCGGGGGAACGAACCGTGATCTTCATCCACCCGACGGCCGAGGTTGACCCTCGCGCTTCGATTGGCGAAGCATGCCGTATTTGGCATCACGCCCAGATCCGCGAAGACGCGGTGCTCGGCCCGGAGTGCATCGTCGGCAAAGGCGTGTACATCGACGCCGGAGTCCGCATCGGCGCCCGCTGCAAGATTCAGAACTATGCCTGTCTGTTCCGCGGCACGACCCTCGAGGACGGCGTCTTCGTCGGCCCGGGAGCGCTGCTTGCCAACGACCGCTATCCACGGGCCGTGAACCCCGACGGCTCGCTGAAGCGCGAGGGCGACTGGGAGGTCGCTCCCGTCCTGGTGAGATTCGGAGCTTCCGTCGGCGCGGGGGCGGTCGTGCTGCCGGGCGTCACCATCGGCCGGTGGGCCCTCGTCGCTGCGGGGGCGGTCGTCGCCCGGAACGTGCCCGACCACGCGCTGGTCGCCGGCGTGCCGGCTCGCCTGGCGGGCTGGGCGTGCGTTTGCGGCCGCGTGCTGGCCGCGGAGCTGCGCTGCCCTGCCTGCGGTCGGGCGTACGAACGCTGCGGCGAGGGACTCTCCCTGCGCCCGGGCTCCCCTCCACCAGGGGCAGCGCCGTGACTGCCTCTCGCGACCGCAGCATCCCTATCGCCCAGCCGCTCATCGGTCGCGAGGAGCAGGAGGCGGTCCTCGAGGTGCTCGCCTCCGGCCACCTCGCCCAGGGGCCCCGCGTGACGGCCTTCGAGCGTGCCTTCGCGCAATACATCGGCACGCGCCATGCCGTGGCCGTGGCCAGCGGGACAGCCGCGCTGGTCGTAGCCCTGCAGGCTCATGGCGTCGGCCCGGGCGACGAGGTCGTCACCACACCCTTCAGTTTTGTGGCCACCGCCACGAGCATCCTCGCCTGCGGCGCCCGCCCGGTGTTCGCCGACGTCGACCCCGACGACCTGAACCTCGACCCGGAGGCTGTCGAGCGCGCCCTGTCCCCGCGCACGAAGGCGGTGATCGCCGTCCACCTCTACGGCCACCCGGCGCGCATCGAGGAGCTTGCGGAGCTGTGCCGCCGCCGCGGCTTGGCTCTCATCGAGGACGCGGCCCAGGCCCACGGGGCCGCGCACCGCGGCCGCCGCGTGGGCTCGTTCGGCACCGGCTGCTTCAGCTTCTACCCCACGAAGAACATGACGACCGGTGAAGGCGGCATGATCACAACCGATGACGAGGAGGTCGCCGTTCGGGCGCGCCAAATCCGCGACCACGGACAGTCGTCCCGCTACCGCCACGACCTCTTCGGCCTCAACTGGCGCATGACCGATCTCGCGGCTGCGATCGGCCTCGCCCAACTGGCAAAGCTCGAGCCGTGGAACGAGCGCCGCATCCGCAACGCCGCTGTTCTCAGCGAGGGACTCCGGGGTGTCCGAACCCCGCGCACCCGCGAGGGCGACCGCCATGTGTTCCACCAGTACACCATCCGTGTCCCGCAGGGCCGGGACCGGCTCCGTGCCGCCCTCGAAGCTTCGGGAATCGGAACAGCTGTGCATTATCCGCTCCCCATTCACCGGCAGCCCCTCTTCGTGCGGCTCGGGTACGGCAGCGAATCCTACCCTGCGGCCGAACAGGCCGCAGAGGAGGTGCTCTCGCTCCCCGTGCATCCCGCCCTCACGGACGACGATCTCGCTCGCATCGTGGAGGCGGTGAACCGCGCTACGGGGTGACTTCCGCCCCGTGGCGTCCTACCATCGAACCGTGGCTAGGCTCCGCGCTGCCGTGATCGGCCTCGGCTCGATGGGTGCGAACCACGTCCGCGTCCTTGCCGATATGCCGGAGGTCGTCGAGGTTGCGGCGGTGGCAGACCCCGATGAAGCACGGCTCCGCCAGGCGGTGCGACGCTCCGGCGCGCGGCCCTTCCGAGACGCCGCCGAGCTCCTCCCAGCTGTCCGGCCCGACTTCGTGACGGTGTGCACGCCCACGCGGACGCACGCGCCCATCGCGGAGCTCGCGCTCCGTTCCGGAGCCCACGTCCTCGTCGAGAAACCCATCGCTGCCTCGGCCGAGGATGGCGAACGGTTGGCCGCACTGGCCGCGGCTGAGGGGCGGCTCCTCGCCGTGGGCCACATCGAGCGGTTCAACCCGGCGGTGGCCGAGCTCGCCCGCCGGCTCCGACGGGGTGACGGCGGACGAATCCTCCAGGTGCACGCCCGGCGGGTGGGCCCATTCCCGCACCGCATCCGCGACGTGGGGGTCATCCACGACCTCGCGACCCACGACATCGACGTGGTCCGCTTCCTCTTGGGCGACGACGTCGAGCGCGTGTACGCCGAAGCTCAGCGCCACATCGCTACGGAATACGACGACCTCTTCGTCGGCGTGCTCCATTTCCGTCGCGGTCCTGTCGCCCTTCTCGAAGCGAACTGGCTGACCCCTGTGAAAGAGCGCTCGCTCCGCGTTCTCTGCGAGCGAGGCGTGTATGTCGTTGATTACCTCGCTCAGACCCTCACGTTGTACGAAAACCACGCCGCCGTGGCTCGCGAGGGACAGCCGGCGAGCGTGAGCGAAGGACCGATGACCCGCTTCCCGATTCCCTACCGCGAGCCGCTCCGCGCCGAACTGGAAGCGTTCGTCGCGGCCGTAGTGGAGGGTGGTCCGCCTCCCGTCGCCGCCGCCGACGGGATCGAGGCGCTGCGCATTGCTGACGCCCTCGCCCGTGCCGCAGCCGAGGGCCGGCCGGTAACCCTCGCGGCGGCGCCGGCGCCATGAACGTGGCCGTCATCGGAATCGGCCGTATTGGACTGCCCATCGCCGCGGCGCTTGCTGCTCGGGGACATACAGTCGTGGGGTGCGACATCGATGCCCGCCGCGTCGAACTCGTCAACCAGGGCCGCAATCCCATCCCGGAGGAAGCCGGCCTCGCAGACCTCCTTTCTCGGGTTGTGAGCCAAGGCCGCCTCAAAGCCACGACCGACACGGCCGCCGCGGTTTCGCAGGCCGACGTCATCGCCTTCTGCGTGGCGGTCGATGTCGATGCCGAGGGACGCGCAGACCTCCGCCCTTTGGTGGCAGCCTGCGATGCCGCCGCGCCCGCGCTCCGGCCCGCCGCCCTCTGCATCTTCGACACCACGCTCCCCGTGGGAACCACGCGCAACGTCCTCGCCCCTCGTCTGGCTGCGGGCGGGCGGACGCCCGGCCGCGACCTGTTCGTTGCCTTCAGCCCCGAGCGCCTCTTCATGGGCCGGGTCCTGCGGGACCTCACCGCCTACCCGAAGGTCGTTGGCGGCTACGACCGCGAATCGGCTCGTCGCGCCGCTGACTTCTATCGCGAAACCCTCGGCGTCGACGTGATCGAACTTCCGTCCCTCGAGGCTGCGGAGCTCTCCAAACTCGCCGAAGGCGTGTACCGCGACCTGAACATCGCCCTTGCCAACGAACTGGCTCAGGTGGCCGACCGCTTCGGTATCGATGTGATGGACGTGATCCGAGCGGCGAACTCCCAGCCGTACTGTCACCTGCACATCCCCGGAACCGGCGTGGGCGGCCACTGCATCCCCGTGTACCCGCGCTTCCTCATGCAGGGCGAAGGCCCCAGCCGCCTGGCGGCCCTTGGCCGCCAAGTCAACGATGAAATGCCGGCCTATGCCGCGGAGCGGCTCGCCGCCGTCCTCGGCGGGCTCGAAGGGACGCGCATCGTTGTGTTGGGTCTCGCCTTCCGGCCTGATGTAGCCGTGACCGCTCACACGAACGCTGTGGACCTCCTTCGGGAGCTCCGCGCTCGGGGCGCCCGGGTGTGGGGTCACGACCCGCTGCTCGACCGCGGGGCGATCGAAGCGCTCGGCTTCGAGCCCGCTCCTGAACCGCTGCTGGGGTACGACGCGGCCATCGTCCATGCGCTGCATGCCGCCTATCGCGATGTCGACTGGGGCAAGGTTGCCCCCGTCGTCTTCGATGCCCGGAACGCGCTCGACCCAGCTGCCGTCACCGCCGCCGGCGCCGCCTACGTGGGCGTGGGCCGTCCGCTCCGCCGCCCGTGAGGGGTTGTCCGGCTATGGGCCCGCCCCTCCTGTGCGTTCGCGGATGAGGGCGTCGGCGATGGGGAGGAGGACGTCGGGCGGGACCTGGCCCTCGATGTAGGTGACGACGAAGCCGCCTTCGGGGTGGGGCATGGCGAAGTAGAGGGCGGA
>DAOUCS010000100.1:0-4159 GCA_034431815.1 Dehalococcoidia bacterium | reverse complement strand
CGAGCCGGGCGTGCGCGACGCCGTCGAGCGCGCACTGCGCACATTCGTAGACCTTGGCTGTGAAGTCGAGGAGTGTTCGCTCCCGAGCACGAAGTACGCCCTAGCGGTGTACTACCTCATCGCCCCGAGCGAGGCCAGTGCGAACCTCGCCCGCTACGACGGGGTGAAGTACGGCTTCAGCGACCGGACCCACGGATCCATGTGGGAGGACATGGAGCACACCCGCGCCAGGGGTTTCGGCGACGAAGTGAAGCGCCGAATCATGCTCGGCACGTACGCGCTGAGCGCGGGCTACTACGACGCCTACTACCTGAAGGCCCAGAAGGTGCGCACGATCATCCACCGGGAGTTTGCCCAGGCGTTCGAGCGGTACGATGTCCTCGCGACGCCGACGTCTCCGGTGGTGGCGTTCCCGCTCGGTTCGCGCCTGGAAGACCCCTACGCCATGTACCTCGCGGATGTGTGCACGTTGCCGGCGGCGGTGGCCGGGCTGCCGGCCATCAGCCTGCCCTGCGGAGAGAGCGAGGGCCTTCCCGTGGGGCTGCAGCTCATCGGCAACTTCTTCGACGAGGGCCGCCTGCTCATGGCGGCTCACGCCTTCGAGCGCGCCTTCGGCTGGGCGAACCGGCTGCCGGAAATCCCCCCAGGGGCGAGCACCGTAGGAGACCGCGTCGATTGAGGTATCGGCGCTCCGTATTGACGGTAACGACGGGGAGCGCAAGATTTTGCTCGATGCACACCGCCGCTCATTCCGGAACACCCACTGCCGCTGCCGCGGCCGCGTCCCTGCGCCGGTGAGCTGGCGGCGAGCAAGGTGAGAACGACCAGGAGCCGCCAGCAAGGCGGCTCTTGGCATATGGGGAAGGGGGCACGACGCAATGCACGGCCGCAACGGCGCCGGTGACCCGTCTCGCTTCGTCGCGCGACGCCTCCAGGCCGTGCCGCCCAGCGGAATTCGGAAGTTCTTCGACCTCCTCAGCACCATCGAGGACGTCATATCCCTTGGCGTAGGGGAACCGGATTACGTTACCCCGGAGCCGATCCGGCGAGCCGCGGTCGAAAGCATCGAGCGGGGAGAAACCCACTACACCTCCAACTACGGGCTTCCCGAGCTCCGCGAGCGCCTCGCCCACCACCTCTTCCGCCTCTACGGCGTCCGCTACGACCCGGCGAGCGAAATCATCATCACCAGCGGCTCGAGCGAAGCGCTCGACATCACCCTTCGGGCGCTGCTCGACCCCGATGACGAGGTGCTCTGTCCCGATCCAAGTTATGTCGCGTACATGCCCGTCACGTTGATGGCCGGCGGCACGTTCCGCCCCGTACCGACGTACGTCGAAAACGACTTCCAGCTCGCGGCGAGCGATGTCGAAGCAGCGATCACCGAGCGGACGAAGGTGCTCCTCCTCGGGTATCCCGCGAATCCGACCGGCGCCACGATGGACCGGGAAGGGCTGATGGCCATCGCCGAGGTGGCGGAGCGCCACGACCTGGTCGTCGTGAGCGACGAGCTGTACGACCGCCTCACCTATGTCGGACAGCACGTCTCGTTCCCCTCGCTGCCCGGGATGCGGGATCGGACGGTGCTGCTGGGGGGTTTCAGCAAGGCGTACGCGATGACCGGCTGGCGCCTGGGCTGGGTAGCGGCGCCGGCTCCCCTGGCCAAGGCGGTGATGAAGGTGCACCAATACGTCATGATGTCGGCGCCGACGGCAGCCCAGTTCGCAGGGCTGGCAGCGCTCGAAGTGGGCGATGAATTCGTCAGGGAGATGGTGGCAGAGTACGACCGTCGCCGCCGGCTGATGGTGGAGGGCTTCCGGGCCATCGGGCTGCCGACGTTCGAGCCGAGGGGCGCCTTCTACGCCTTCCCCGATATCCGCGTGACGGGGCTCACCAGCGAGGCGTTCTCGGAGCTCCTCCTGCGGGAGGAGCGGGTGGCAGTGGTGCCGGGCTCCGCCTTCGGGGCGCACGGGGAAGGGTTCGTACGCGCCTGTTACGCGAGCGGGTACGAGCAGATCGAGCGCGCCCTGGAGCGAATCGGCCGTTTCGTTCAGCGCCACCGGCGCTAAGCGGGCGGCCGGCGGGTTCGCTACCGAACTGTCACCAGGCCGTCGCGCGTCCGACGCTCGGGGGTGTGCGGCCGGCGGGCCGACACCCGAGGTAGGAGAGCAGCATGCGCGTTCCGCCCGTACCGCCCGGATCGACCCCTGAGCCGCGGCCGATGCGGACGGTCCCGCTGCGCCCTCCGGACCCCCTGCCCGACCACGCGCCCTCGCCCAGCGACATGGTGGTGCTTTCGGAGGCGGCCTATCGGGCGCTGGCGAGGGCGCGCCTCGCGGGCGGACGGCAAACGCTCGACGGTACCTTCACGGTGGCGTCGCTCGAAAGCGAGGTGCACGTCCAGGTGCGGCCCACCGCGGAGCCTGGGACAGTCTACGTCCGCGCCGCCATCGTGGAGCCAGGAAACCCTGCCCGCGGGATTCAGTTGCAAGCCACGGTGCGGGAGTCGTGGCTGGAGCGCGTGCAACGGGGCGCGACCAGCGAGACGGAACGGGCACAGCGCACCGTGGAGGCGCTGGCCGAATTGGCGGGAATACCGGGGCAACGAACCGTCCGTGTCGATGCGGCGGAGGTGCCGCAGATCGAGCCGCCGATTCGCGGCCCGGTTCCGCCGGTGACCGGCGCCTGGCTTCCCGCCGAGTACCCGCCGGAGGCGCTCCTGCCGGCCCCCTTCGGCACCGCCGAGTAGCCGCCCGACGGCCGTTCGCGTTGGGCGAAGCCTTCTGGTAGAATCCGCCGCGCATGCATCAGCCACGGGCCGGCATGCCGCCGGGCGTGGACGCCGCAGAGAAGGAAAGGGTTCGCCAGATGGATCTCGGACTCAGCGAAGAACAGGAACTGCTGAAGAATTCGGCCCGCGAGTTCCTCGAGAAGGAGTGCCCGGAGGAGCACGTCCGGGCAATGGAAGAGGACGAGAAGGGTTACAGCCCCGAGCTGTGGAAGAAGATGGCCGAGCTCGGCTGGCAGGGGCTGATGATCCCCGAGGAGTACGGCGGCGCCGGCTTCTCGTTCCTCGACCTCTGCATCCTCGTTGAGGAATTCGGGCGGGCGCTCGTGCCCGGGCCGTTCATCCCCAACGCCGTCTGCGCTGCGGAGCTCATCCTCGCCGGGACCGACGCCCAGAAGCAGAAGTACCTCCCGAACATCGCCTCCGGGGCCGCCATCCACACGTACGCCATCACGGAGCCGAGCGGCAGGTGGGATCGCGAAGGCATCGAGATGAAGGCCACGCAGGCGGGCGACGAATACATCCTGAACGGGACGAAGCTCTTCGTTCCCGATGCCCACGTTGCCGACTACCTGCACGTCGTGGCCTGGAAGCCGGACGGCCGGCTGAGCACCTTCATCGTGCCGCGGGCTCAGCCGAACATCTCGATCACAGTGCTGAAGACCATCGCCAGCGATAAGCAGTGCGAGGTGGTCTTCAACGACGTCCGCGTGCCGGCGAGAGAAGTCATCGACATGGACGATGCGACGGCCCGCCGCCTGCGAAACATGGCCACCTGCCTCGAGTGCGCCTACCTGGTCGGGCTTGCGCAGCGCGACTTCGAGATTTCGGTGAACTACGCAAAGGAGCGCGTCCAATTCGGCCGGCCCATCGGCTCGTTCCAGGCCATTCAGCACAAGGCCGCGGACATGGTCACCGACGTGGACGGCATGCGGTACATCATGTACAAAGCCGCCTGGGCCACGAGCGAGAACGAAGAGAGCCAGGACATGGACGTGGCCATGGCCAAGGCGTGGTGCAGCGATGCCAGCCGCCGCGTGGTGGCCCACGGCCAGCAGATCCACGGCGGTATCGGCTTCACGAAGGACTACATCATCCAGCTCTACTTCCGCCGGCAGAAGCGCGCGGAGCTCTTCTGGGGCGACGGCGACTACCACCGCGAGCGCGTCGCCCAGATGCTGGAAATCTAGCCCCGGCCAGCCGGAGCAGCGGATGCGGCCCTCCCCTCACCGGGAGGGCCGTACTTTTTTGCCGTCTTCTCGCGCATTTGTTGTCACAACATTTGAGTGCTGCGTTGCACCGGTCGATACTCACGATGCACGGGCAAACCGGAGCACCAATCAGGAGAAGGTTTTGTACAGATTGTTCCAT
>DAOUCS010000099.1:0-33330 GCA_034431815.1 Dehalococcoidia bacterium | reverse complement strand
GGAAAGAGCGGCGCCGGGGCCGACCGCCCCGGCGCCGCCTCAGTAGTCCCGGCCGGGAATGCGGATGTCCTCTGCAGGCGGCGCGGGATTCGGGATACCAGCCATGAGCTGCGTCGGCACCAGCATCCGCAGCTCGTCGAGCGTCCACTTCCCGTGCTTGTAGATGTTTCGGAAGGGCGGATACAGGTCCGCGAGCAGCCCGATGTGGCCGCCCGCCACCTGGAAGATGCGCCCGTTGATGTTCCAGGCCTCGTCGAGGAGGAGGTAGATGGTCATTGGCGCCACCATGTCGGGCGTGCGCATCGCAGCGGCCTCTTCCGCTGCACGGTTGGCAGCGGGCTGCACCGCCGTGCCCGCGCCGGCAATGCCGCGCTGGGCGCGAACCTCGCGTGCCTGCTGGGGAACCGTGGCTGTGAGGCGAGTCTGTGCCCCCGGGGCGATGGCGTTGCAGGTCACCCCGTATCGGCCGAGATCGCGCGCCACGACCCGCGTCAGGCCGGCGACGCCGGCTTTGGCGGCTCCGTAGTTCGCCTGCCCCGAATTCCCCTGCAGCCCGGAGACAGAGGTGAAGTTCACGATGCGTCCGTACCGCTGCTGGCGGAACAGCACCGAGGCCGGCTTGATGGTCGTAAAGTGCCCCTTCAGGTCGACGCGGATGACGTCGTCCCATTCCTCCTCGGTCATGTTGAAAATCATCCGGTCGCGAAGGATGGCGGCCAGGTTCACGAGGCCGTCGAGCCGCCCCCAGGTATCGAGAGCGGTGCGGATGACGCTTTCACCCCCCTCCATGGTCGAGACGTCGGCGAAGTTGGGCACGGCTTCGCCGCCCATCTTCCGGATCTCTTCCACCACTTGTTCGGCCGGACCTCGGTCGTGACCGGTGCCGTCGGGATTCACGCCCGGGTCGTTGACGACGACCCGGGCGCCTTCCGAGGCGGCTAGCAGGGCGCACTCCCGGCCGATGCCGCGCCCCGCGCCGGTCATGGCGATGACCTTCCCCTCGAGAAGATTGCCCACGGCCGCCCAGTCCTAGTCGGGGAGCCGCACGGTGGCCGAACCGGGCGAGGTCTTCTGCCCCTCCGGATTCTCGGTCCAAATCTCGAGGTCGACGAGCTTTTCGCCGTCCTTCTCGTACTTCCGGGTGACCACGCCCCGGCAGATGATGTCCTGGTTAGGGTAGTCCATCCCGCGGTAGCTGCAGCCGAAGCGCTTGATGCGGCCTTCGTTGCCGATCCAGTCATGCAGCAGCTGGCCGAGGAACGCGTGCTTCAGCGCCCCATGGACGATGATGTTCTTCAGGCCGGTCGCAAGGGCGAAGTCCTTATCGTAGTGAATCTGGTAGAAGTCGCCCGAAGCGGCCGCCCACATCACCAGCTGCTGGGTGCTGCAGTTCTTCTTCAGCGGCGGGATCTCCATCCCTTCGTACACTTCGCTCCAGCGTGCGCCCATTGCTACCTCCCTCCTCGCCTCAGTAGCGGATGGTCGTGCCGGTCATGATGGCGACGACCTTGCCTTCCTGGTTCCGGTACACGGTCTTCATGGTCATGATGAGCATGTCGCCGATGCTGCCCCGCCGCTCCTGGACATCGGCGAGGTACGACGTGGCGGTGAGGACATCGCCAGCGCAGATGTCGTCGAAGTACTCGATCTCGGTCCCGCCGTTCAGCACCCGGTGGAGCGGCCGCCCCGGCTGGGGCAGGTTCATCCGCCGGCCGCCGAAGGCGTCGCTCGTCTTCGGGTTGTAGACGGGAGTTCCCAGGTACCCGGGCGGTGCCGGCAGGCTGCGGTAGCCGGCGGCCTTCGCCGCCTCCTCGTCGTAGTACACGGGGTCGGTGTGGCCCACGGCGCGGGCGAACATGCGGATCGAGGTCTTGTCGACCTCGACCGTCCAAGGCTCGCTCTCCTTGCCGATGGCGGCCCGGAGCTCATCGGTCACGAGCCCCAGCGAAGGAGTCGCTGACTCCGTCACGGTCTCTCCTCCCTTCCTTGGCGAGTTGCGCTGCAACGATAGCCCAGGCGGCGCAGGGCGTAAACCGCGCTTCGGCTCGTGGCGACCTGGTCCAGCGAAGGGGACAAGATCGGGGATTCGTTCCCGGGAGTCCACGTGTTCCTCAGGCCGAAATCGGGGAATTGCCAATACGGAGGGCCGCTAGCCCGTGTCTAGGCTGGGGGCAAACACGGCAGCAGGTGGTCGCGTTGCAGCAAGGCCTCTCGCTCGCCTCGCTCCGCGAATGGTGGAACAGCCTGCCTCGCGGCCGGCAGCTTGCCATCGCGGCGCTGGCTGTTGTCGCCATCGCGGCGCTCTTCTACGTCTTCTCGCTCTCGCGGAAGCCCAACCTTGTCGTTGCCTACAGCGGCCTGGCGCCCGAAGACTCGGCTGCCATTGCCGACCAGCTGGAGAAAGAGGGCATTCCCTACGAGATCGGCGCGGGCGGCGCAAGCGTCGCCGTCCCTGCGAACAAGGTCGCCGAAGTGCGCATCAAGCTCGCCCAGGCGGGGCTTCCCAAGGGCGGGGGCGTGGGGTTCGAGCTCTTCGATGAGACGAAGTTCGGCGTCACCGACTTCGAACAGAAGGTCAACTTCCGGCGTGCGCTCGAGGGCGAACTCGCCCGCTCCATCAACACGCTCGATGCCGTCCGGGCGAGCCGGGTCCACATCAACATCCCTGAGGAAGCCCTCTTCCAAGAGGACGAGAAGCCCGCGACCGCGAGCGTTCTCCTCCAGCTCCGTCCCGGCGCCTCGCTCTCGGATGAGCAGATCCGCGGCATCGTCAACCTGGTTGCGAACTCCGTGCAGGGGCTGGAGCCAAAGCACATCACCGTCATCGACCAGAGCGGGCGCGTGCTCTACGACGGAGCCGCTGCTGAGGGCAGCTTCGTGTCGGGCGCCACCACGACCCAGCTGGAGCTGCAGCGCCAGTACGAGCTCGCGCTCCAGCGCGACCTGGAGAACACCCTGGCCAAGATCGTCGGCCCCGGGCGCAGCGCCGTGACGGTCCGCGCCGTCCTTAACTTCGATGCCGTCACCGAAACCTCGGACCAATTCGCCCCCGCCGACGAGGCTGTCGTCCGGAGCCAGTCCACCGTCACCGAAACGTTCACGGGCACGAACCTGACCGTCGGAAACATTCCGGGGACCGGCACCAACGGCGGGCCGAATGCCGGCCCGGGGACGAACGCCACGGGGAACAGCGAGTACACCCGCACCGAAACGACGGTGAACAACGAGATCTCGCGCACGACCACGACCACGGTCCGGGCGCCCGGCCGGGTCGAGCGGCTCAGCGTGTCGGTCGTGCTCGATGAGAGCGTTCCGGCCGTCCAGGAGTCGGCAATCATGTCCGCCGTTGCCGCGGCGGTGGGGCTGGACCAAACGCGCGGCGATACCCTCTCGGTCACGCGGCTCCCGTTCGACGCCAGCGTGCGCGAAGCGTACGTGTTCGAAAGCGGGTCGGCTTTCGCCCAATACCTTCAGTACGTCCGGTACGTGCTGCCTGTGGTGGCCGTGGTGCTCGCCTTCGTCCTCGTGATGCTGTTGGCGCGCTCCCTGGCCAAGCGGCAGCAGGCCTGGCTGCGGACGGTACCGCAGAGCCGCGTGACGGCCGCGGTCGAGCCGCCGCCGGCTGTGGCGCCGGCGCCGGAACTCCATCCGCTGCCGGACCCTACGGAGGAACGGGTGCTGAAGCTCGCCGCCACGAACCCGAGGGCGGTGGCGGACGTGGTCCAGACCTGGCTGCGCGAGGAGGGCGCCTAAGCCGTGAGCCGGGAGGAGCGTCTGACAGGACGGCGCAAGGCCGCAGCGCTCCTCATCACCCTCGGGAAGGAGCGCTCGGCCGAGGTGCTTCGCCACCTCAGCGACGACGACATCGAACAGCTCACCTGGGAGATCTCCGCCCTGGGCGAGCTGCGGCCCGAGCAACGCCGCGCCGTGCTCGAGGAGTTCCAGGAAGCGGCCGTGGCCCGCAACGTCATCTCCCTCGGCGGCTTGGAGTACGCCGAGGAGCTCCTCCGCCTCGCGCTCGGCGAGGAGAAAGCCTCGCAGCTCATCGATCGGCTGTCGGCGGCTTCGCCCTCGGTGCCGTTCGGCTTCCTCCGCCACCTCAACGTGCAGCAGCTCACCCATTTCCTCGTCAACGAGCACCCGCAAACCATCGCGCTGCTTCTCTGCTTCCTCCAACCGGAGAAGGCCGCCCAGGTGCTGTCCGCTCTCGAGCCCGACCTGGCCGCCGATGTTGCCGAGCGCATCGCTGCGATGGAGCGCGCCAGCCCCGATGTGCTCGCCGAGGTCGAATCGGTCATCAGACGGAAGCTGTCAGCCGTCCTGCAGCCGTCGCGCGAGCTCCGCGCTGTCGGGGGCATCGAAACGCTGGTGAACGTCCTCAAGCACACGAGCCGGCTGACGGAGAAGACCATCATCGAAGCGCTCGAGGACGAGGCGCCCGAAATCGCCGAGCAGGTGAAGAAGCGCATGTTCGTCTTTGAGAACATCGCCCAGCTCGACGACCGCTCCATCCAGCGCATCCTCCGCGAGGTGGAGGTGCGCGACTTGGCGCTTGCGCTCAAGGCCACACCCGAAAACGTCAAAGAAGCCATCCTCCGCAACATGTCCCAGCGCGCTGCCGCCATGCTCCGCGAGGACATGGAGGCGATGGGCCCCGTGCGCCTGCGCCAAGTCGAAGAGGCGCAGGCGCGCATCGTGGAGGTCATCCGCCGCCTCGACGAAGCGGAGGAGATCGTGATTGCACGCGGAGGCGATGATGAGCTCGTCGTCTAGCCGCCGCTCCCGGCTCCTCAGAGCCGCTCCGCCCCAGGGCGAGGTCGTCGTTGCGGTGAACAGCTCTGCCCTCGCCGACGTCGCGCCCATCGATGCCCCGCTCGCGACCGCCGCTGACATCGTGGCCGCCGCCGAGCGCCGTGCCGCCGAAATCATCGCCGCCGCCGAACGCCGCGCGGCCGAACTCGTCGCCGCGGCGGAAGCGGTGCGCGAAGAGGCCCGCCGGCAGGGGTACGCAGAGGGAGCGGCGACGGCTCGCGCCGAACTCGAAGCCGAATTCGCCGCGCACCTGGAGCTGGTCCGCACGGCGGCACAGGAAGGGAAGCGGATCCGTGACCAGATCGCTGCGCAGTCTCTCGCCGTCGTCGCTCGCGCGGTTGAGCTCGCGGTGCGCCGCATCGTCGCTGATTGGTACGACGCCCACCCGGAGTCGACCATCGCCGTCTGCGAGGAGGCCCTGCGGCTGGCACCCTCCGAACAGCTCCTCGCTGTCCGAGTCCATCCGTCCATTGCCGGCAGGGTCGAGGCTGCCCTCGGCGACCTAGGGCGGTACGTCCGCCCCGACAGCGCGGTCGAGCTCGGGGGCTGCATCGTCGACCTCGAGAGCGGGACCATCGACGCCACACTCGATGCGCGCCTCGGCAGCCTTGCCCAGGCACTCCAACGTGCCGGCGGAGGAGGGGCAGCATGACGGTGGGGCGCCTCTTCGACGCAATCGCGCGCACTCCCCTCTTCCGCCGCGAGGGGACCGTCGCCGCTGTACTCGGCGACACTGTCGCCGTCCGCGGCGCTCCTCTCCTTCCCGATGAGCTGGTCGCCATCGCCGACCCGGCGGGACGCCCTCTCGTTGCTCAGGCCGCGGGCACGCGCACCGCTGCTGCGCGGGTCACCGTGCTCGAACGGGGAGGAATCGAGGTCGGGGCGCGAGTCCGTGCGCTGGGCCGCGGCCTCGAGGCTCCGGTGGGCGAGGCCCTCGTGGGCCGCGTGCTCGACGGCCTCGGCCGGCCCCTCGACGGCCGGCCCCTGCCCCGCTTCCTCCGCTGGGTGCCGGCCGATGCCGCGCCGCCTCCCGCGCTCGAGCGTCCCCCCATCCGCCGGCCGCTTCCCACGGGCGTGCGCGCCGTCGACGGGTTCCTCACCCTGGGCCGGGGCCAGCGCGTGGGCATCTTCGCAGGCTCCGGGGTTGGCAAGAGCACCCTCCTCGGCATGCTGGCTCGGGGCACAGCCGCCGATGTCACCGTGCTCGCGCTCATCGGCGAGCGCGGGCGCGAAGTGCGGGAGTTCATCGATCACGACCTCGGGCCCGACGCGCTCTCGCGCTGCGTCGTCGTCGCCTCCACGAGCGACAATCCGCCAGCCATGCGGCTGGGAGCCGCCAAAGTCGCGACCGCCATCGCCGAGGGCTTCCGCGATGAAGGGCTCGACGTCCTACTCCTGTTGGATTCGCTTACCCGGGTGGCGATGGCTCAACGGGAGATCGGCCTGGCGGCCGGCGAGCCGCCCACCACGCGCGGATACCCTCCCTCGGTGTTCTCGGTCCTTCCCCAGCTCGTGGAGCGTGCGGGCCCCTCGGCGCGAGGCACCATCACGGCCATCTACACGGTGCTTGTCGATGGCGACGACCTGGACGAGCCCATCGCCGACCTCGCCCGCGCCACGCTCGACGGCCACATCGTCCTCGCGCGCCCGCTCGCGAACGCCGGGCATTACCCGCCCATCGATGTCCTCGCCAGCGTCTCCCGCTTGGCGGCCAAGGTCGTCTCGTCGGACCACCTCGCGGCGGCGACGCGGCTGCGCGGGTTGCTGGCCGCCTACGAAGAGGCCCGCGATCTCGTCGCCATCGGTGCCTACGTTCGCGGCGCGGACCCGCGCGTCGACGAGGCGATCGCGCTCCGCGGCGACATCGAGGGATACCTGCGTCAGCGGCCGGACGACCTGACCCCCTTCGACGCAGCCGTCGAACGGCTGCTCGAGCTCGCAGGTCGGCCCCAGGGCTCAGGCGCCGCCGAGGCGGACTGGAGGGATGCCGCATGAAGCGTTCCTTGCGGCGAATCGCGCGCCTCATCTCGTACCGTGAACGCCTCGAACGGGCGGCAGAGCGGTCGCTCGCCGAAGCTCGCCGCGCGGCGCTCGTGCGCGCCGAACGGCTGGCGGCCACTCGTTCCGCGCGGGAAACCCTGCTCCGCGAAGGAGGGCCTCCCCCGAGCGGAACCGTGGAGCTCGAGCTGCTCGTCACGGGCCAGGCTCACGGGCGCCAGCTGCTTCGCCTTGCTGAAGCGCAGGCCGCGGCGCTGGCGCACGCCCGCGAGCAGGAGGGCCAGAGGCTGGCTGCGCTCCTCGACCGCCGCAGGGAGCGCCGCGCGCTGGAGCTCCTCCTGCAGCGCCGGCGGGCCCTCTGGCTCCGCGAGGAACGCCGCCGCGCCATGGAGCGGCTCGACGAGTTCGCTACGGTCCGCTGGTGGCGCGGCCGCAGTGGAACGGGCGACGAGGAGGAGGTATGATGCGCATCTTCGGCGACCGCGCCTTCGAGACGATTACTGCCTGGCTCGACGGGCTCGCCCAACGCCGCCAAGCCATCGCCGACAACATCGCAAACATCGACACCCCCGGCTACCAGCGAAAGGAGGTCAGCTTCGAGGCTGCCCTCCAGCGGGAACTCGGAACGGCCCGCCGCACCTTGGCCGTTACCGACCCCCGTCACATCGCGGCCCCTCCCCCCGCGGGCGGCCAGACGCTGCAGGCTGCCCAGCGGCTCGCCAGCTCGCGGCTCGACGCCAACACCGTCGACATCGACCAGGAAATGGTCTTGCTCTTCGAGACGCAGGCCCGCTACCAGGCCGCAGCCGCAGCCATCAGCCATAAGTTCGCCCAACTGCGCAACGTCATCCGCGGCGCCTGAAAGAAAGGAGGCACGCTATGGGCTTCTTCAGCACCATCTCCGCGATCACGTCCGGCCTCAGCGCCCAGCGGGTTCGCATGGACGTCGTGAGCGCGAACGTCGCCAACATCGACACCACCCGTACGCCTGAGGGCGGGCCGTACCTTCGCCGCGTCGTCCGCTTCGCCTCGGCGGACCAGGTTCCCTTTGCAGCCTTCATCCGTCGCTTTACGGGAGCCCCTGCTGCCGGGGTCGTCCTCGCCCAGGTCGGCATCGATGCGGTCACACCGACCCGGCAGGTCTACGACCCGGCGCATCCCGACGCCAACGCGGACGGCTACGTCGAGCTGCCGAACGTCGACCTGGTGACCGAGATGACCGACCTCGTATCCGCGAACCGCTCCTACCAGGCGAATGCGACGGTCCTGAACGCCATCAAGCAGATGGCGCTCCGGGCGCTGGACATCGGCAATCGGTGAACTCCCCCGGCCTCATCGGGATGAGGAGGTGCAAAGCATGGAGATCGGCCGGATTCAGAACGCCCTGCCCCAGGTGCACGCTGGAACGCGTGAACAGGCAACCGGTTCGGTGGGCTTCGCCGAGCTGCTCGGCCGGGCGCTGCAGCAGCTGCAGGCCGTCAGCGGCGCCGCGAACGCGAAGGTCGAAGCCCTCGCCACGGGCCAGGACGTGGAGCTGCACGAGGTGATGATCGCCCTCGAAATGGAGAGCCTCGCCATCAGCCTCGCCACAGAGGTGCGGAACAAGGTGGTCGAGGCATACCAGGAAATCGCCAGGATGCAGATCTGATGGACGCACCGCTCGCTGCTTTCTCCGCGCCTGTCACATTGCCTGATGCCCCGTTGTGGGTCGTTCTCGCACCGCAAGCCCCGCAGGCTGGCGCAGCCGGGGGTAGCGCCTTCGCCGCGCTGCTGCTGGACCTCCTGCCTGCCGAGGGCGATCCCGCCGGAGTGCTCCCCGTTCGCGACCCGGCGGCCGGCGCCGCTGAAGACTCGCCTTCGCACGACGATCACGCCGCGGAGGCCGCGCCGGCGCTTCCGGCCCTGCTTGCGGCGCTCCCTTCCTTCGCTGTCAGCTCGCCGGAAGCTCCCGAGGAAGCGCAGACCTTCTCCGGCTCAGCCGGGGACGGTACCGTGGCCCCGTTGGCGAGGGGCGTTCTCCCGAACGCCGGCCTTCCTAGCGGTGCCGTGTCGGGGCCTGCCGGACCCGAGCTGCCGGCGGACCACGCTCCATTAGCGACCGCGTCGGAATCGGAAAGCTACGCTGCGGGGAGGTCCGGCGCACCCGAGGGTGCGACACCGGAGGTCAGCGACGGATCCCGGGCTGAAGGCGCCTCTCCGCCGGTACCCTCGGAGGGCATGGGGCGGGACCTTCCTCCGATGGAGGGCGGCGGCGGCACCTCGTTCGATCCGGCGGCGAACGCCGCGCCGCCCGAACCGCCGCCTCCGGAGCCGCCGACGGACGATTCGCGCGCGGTCCGCACCGTCGGGAGCGCGCAGACGAACGAGCCGCCTGCGGACGGGCTTGCCGATGGCTCTCGCGAGCAGCAGCCGCAGTCGGCCCGCCGCACCGAGGTGCGAGACCTGGTGCAGGCGCTTCCGCCGGTCGAGCGCGGAGCGCGCGGTCTGCCCCGTGCGGATGAGGCTGCGCGCGTCCATGCGGACGAGCACTCTGCCGTACAGCGTGCCGCTGCCTCGGGAAGCGCCGCCCCGCCGAGTGCGGTGCGTCAGATGGCTCCCGCGGCTGGCGAATGGGCCGGTACGAACCCGCCGGAGGCGCCGGTGCTGCCGGAGCCGCTGCGGCCTGTTGCCGATGCGGTCGTCGAGCTCGACCGGCGGGGCAGCGAGGCCCGTATCCAGCTCGACCCTCCCGAACTGGGCGACGTCGTCATCCGCATCCAGCGTAGCGCCGACGGTCTCCACATCGACGTCCGGGTGGACAGGCCCGAGACCCTTCAGCTCTTCACCGCGCACCGGGCCGCCTTCGAAGCGCAGCTAGGCCAGCGGGGCCTGGCAGTGGCCGGGCTTGCCATCGATCTGGCGGGCAGCGGCACCGGCGGACGAGGTAGCCAGGAGGAAGAGCTGCCTGTCCGCGCCGATGGAAGCTTCGGTGCGCTTCTGGGCGTCGACGCGCCGCGCGTGTCGCCGCTCCAGCGGCGGGCAAGGCTCGCCTACAACCCGGATGGCCGCCTCGTGCTCTGGGCCTAGGAGGTCGCAACCATGTCCACGTTTCAGGTCGACCCAGTCACCGCACTCCGCAACGCCACCTACCAGCCCTCCACGGGGGTCCCCGACCAGGGCATCGACCAGGTGGATTTCATGAAGCTCATCGTTGCCCAGCTTCGGAACCAGAACCCCCTCGACCCCCAGAGCGACACCGAGTTCATCGCCCAGATGGCACAGTTCGAGGCGCTTAACCAGATGCGCATTGTGGCCGAGGGCATGAAGGCGATACAGGGAATCTCCGAGCTGACCGCTGCCGCCGGCCTCATCGGCCGCGAGGTCGTCGGCCGCCAAAGCGTCGCCATCGACGTGGTGCGCGACCTGGTGGCCCGCGAGCGCTTCGGGGCACCATTCGCGCAGCTCACCTCCGACCAACGGGAACAGGTAAACGCCGACGAGCGGGTGAAGGCCGCGGCCGACGACGTGCGCAACGCCGGGCGCGAAGTGCGCGGGGTGGTCGACCGCGTGGTCGTCGGGCCCGACGGCGTGCCCGTGCTCCTTATCGGGAACAAGGTCGTGGACCTCTTCTCCGTCGCCGAGGTTCGGTAGCCATGCGGGTCCAGCTTGACACTTCCCTCCCTGCACGTCTCTCCCCCAGCGGGCCGGGTGCGCCCCAACGTCGCGGGAGCTTCGGCGTCGAGCTGGACCTTGCTGCCCGCCGGCTCGAGTTCAGCCGGCACGCGCAGCGCCGCATCGAGCGGCGGGAGGTGCAGCTCGATCCGGCGCGGGGGGCCCGCCTCGCGAACGCCGTCGAGTCTGCGGCGGCGAAAGGTGCCCGCCAGGCTGTCGTCGTGCTCGACGAGCTTGCCTTCGTCGTCGACATCCGCCAGCGGACCGTCGTGACCGCGCTCAATCACCGCCAAGGAGGTGCCGAACGGGTTTTCACGAACATCGACAGCGTTGTCATCGCCTGAATCCGACCCTGGGCCCGGTCCGCTGCGCCGGAGGGCCCGAGACGAACACCGCAGGAGGTGCCTTCCCGCCATGATGCGCTCGCTCTTCGCCGCCATCTCCGGACTCCGGAATCACATGACCTTCATGGACGTCGCCGGAAACAACATCGCCAACGTCAACACCACCGCCTTCAAGGCGAGCCGCATCACCTTCCAGGACATCCTTTCGCAGCAGCTCCGAGGGGCGAGCTCGCCCCAGCAGGGCCGCGGCGGTGTGAACCCTGCCCAGGTGGGCCTCGGCATGACCCTGGGCGGCATCGACAACATCATGACCCAGGGCTCGCTCCAGTCGACGGGGAAGCTGACGGACTTCGCCATTCAGGGCGACGGATTCTTCGTCGTCTTCGATGGACAGCGGTACTACTACACGCGCGACGGAGCCTTCGACATCGGTGTCGATGGCGGGCTCATCAACCCCTCGAACGGCCTCCGGGTGATGGGTTGGATGGCCGACGCGACCGGCGCCATCGATACCGAGGGTCCGCTCGTGCCACTCGAGATCCCCTTCGGCACCCGCATCAGCGCCCAGCAGACCACGCAGATGACGTTGGCCGGCAACCTTGACGCCGGCACGGCCGCGGGCGGCACCGTCACCACCACCGTCACCGTCTACGACTCGCTCGGCAACCCGCACTCCGTTCGGATCGAGTTCGAGAAGGACACCGCCGCCAACACGTGGAACGTCACGGCCTACTACGACGACGACGGCGACCCGAACACTCCCCTCGTGAGCGTCACGCCGTCGCCCGCGCAGCTCGTCTTCGACAACACCACTGGGGCGCTTACGAACCCCAACGACGGGCTCCTCGAGTTCAGCCTCGGCACGCTACCCACCGATGCGGCTGTCCCGCTCGAATTCACGGTCAACTTCCTCGGCGTGACCCAGTTCGGCGGACAGAGCCAGCTCACCATGACGAACCAGGACGGCTTCCCGGCAGGGACGCTGGTCAGCTTCGCTGTCGGCTCGAGCGGCGAGATCTCCGGTATCTACTCGAACGGTGCGAACCGCATCATCGGCCAGATCGCCCTCGCCAACTTCGTGAACCCCGGCGGCCTCCAGCGTGCCGGCCAGAACCTGTGGAGCCCCAGCTCCGCCTCCGGAGACCCCATCATCGGGCCTCCGAACACCGGCGGTCGCGGCGTCGTCCAGACGGGCACGCTCGAGGCCTCGAACGTCGACCTCGCCCAGCAGTTCACCAACATGATCCTCGCCCAGCGCGGTTTCCAGGCGAACTCGCGCGTCATCACTGCCACCGACCAGATGCTTCAGGACCTGGTCAACATCATCCGCTGATTCCGTCGGGGGCGGGGGCCGCCGCGCCCCCGCCCCCGGCCAACGGGCCCATGCGCGCGCAGCAGATCGGACGTCTTGCGACCCTCGCTATCATCCCCGCCATGGTGCTCGCCATCGTCTGGGGGCGGGATGTCGCTGCACCAACCGCCGACCGGCCGCTCCCTCCGTCTGCCGGCACGATCCTCGTCGGAACGCTGCGGGAGCCGGCGCTCATCGCCATCGATGCCGACACTGGGCGGCAGCGCAGCGTGGTGCTTCCGGGTGCCGCACATGAGCTCCTCATCGTCGGGGATCGGCTGTACGTGACCCTCGGCCGTGCCGACGCTCTCGCGGAAATACAGCTACCATCCTTGGCGCTGCTGCGCACCGTTTCCCTCCCCGGCGAACCACACGGCATCGCCTGGTGGGAGGGGCGGCTGGCCGTCTCGCTCGATCGCGCCAACGAGATCGTGACGCTCGACCCGACCACCCTCGTCGAGCGCGCCCGCTGGCGGGTGGGCGAAACGCCCCATGCGCTCGTGTCGTCCAACGGCGACCTCTTCGTTGCGGAAGCTCGCGCCGGAACGCTGCGGAAGATGGGCGAGGGCGTGGTCGCGGATCCTGGCGGGATGCCCGAATCGGTCGCTCTCATCGGCGGCGACCTTGCCGCCGCGCTCACCGACGCCGGCGCGCTCGCGTTCGTCCCCCTCGCAGAACCCGGCGCGGCCCGAATCGTGCCTGTTGGGCCGCGGCCGGTGCGGGTCGCCGACCTCGGCGGAGGGCTCGCGGCAGTTGCCCTGAGCGGGAGCGGCCAGGTGGCTGCCTACCGCGCCGCCGACGGAGAGCTCTTGTGGCGGGTCAGCGTTGGGCGGCTCCCCGATGGGCTTTGCGGCTCTCCCGACGGTCGCTACCTGGCGGTGAGCGCTAGCGGCGACGACCGCCTCTTGGTGCTCGACGTCGAGGGCGGCACGGTGGCTGCCGAGTATACCGTACGGGGCGGCCCCGGCGCCTGCCTGTGGATTGACCGTTGACCCCGCTGCCCCGCCGTCGCAGCATGGCGTCGATGGCCTCGCGTTCCGTGAACGGCCGCTCTGCGGCCAGCCTCCGCTGCCAGGTGGGCGGGCTGTTCTCCCGGTGCTCCGAACCGGCCGGGCACGTCTGCCAGTACTGCGCGCGCAACTTCTGCGACGCGCACGCCTACGTTCTTGCCGAGCACGAGGCGGTATGCGCCCGGCGGGAGTGCCGGGAGAAATGGGATGACCTCCAGCGACATCTCGGGTATCGCGCTTTCGTGGCCGAGCGGAACCGGGCGGGCGTGTGCGGCGTGGCGGGCTGCGAAGGCCGATGGGGGTACGTTTGCTCCCTCTGCCAGGGCCAGTTCTGCCCTGAGCACCTGGAGGAGCGGCTCTACCCGGTTTTCGACGGCTACAGGCGGCGGGAGGAGCCGAAGAGCGTCTGCCAGCACTGCTGGGAGCGCCGCAAGATCTGGGCGCGGCGGTAGAGAATCGACAGCCGCGTCGTCAACCGCGCCCGCTGACGAGCTCGTCGTCGTCTTCGAGGAGCAGCGCATCGAGCAGCACCAGGGCGGCCGCGACTGCTGCGGCAGCCGCCGCCGTCACGGCCGCCCGCCGGGCAATGCGCGCGCTGCGGCGGGCGGCGCCGCCCCAGTCGGCGCAAGCCCGCCTCAGCGCGCGCACAAATCCCGCCACCTCGGCGCTCCGCTCAGGCCAGCCCGCCCCCGTCTATGACGAGGGTCTGGCCGTTGGTGTAGGAGGATGCGGGAGAGGCGAAGTACACCACCGCCCCAGCCACTTCTTCGGCGAGGCCGATCCGGCGGAGCGGGTTCTGCGACACCGTGGTCTGGAGGATCTGCTCGTTCTCCCAGAGCGCGCGCGAGAACTCGGTCTTGATGAGGCCGGGGGCCACGCAGTTGACGCGGATTCCTTCCGGGCCCCACTCCTTCGCGAGCACCTGCGTCAGCATGATGAGCGCCGCTTTCGAAACCGAGTAGCAGCCCAGTCCGAGGGAGGCCCGCAGCCCGCCGGTCGAGCTGACGTTGACGATGCTGCCGCCTCCGTTCTCCAGCATCACCTCCCGGGCGAACGTGGAGAGGAGCCACGCCGCCTTCACGTTCGTGTTCATGATGGTGTCCCAGGCCCGCTCTTCCAGCGTTGCGATGGGCCCGAAGACGGGGTTCGTCGCGGCGTTATTCACCAGGATGTCCAGACGCCCGAACTGCCGCTTCGTTTCCGAGACGAGGTTGCGCAGGGCTTCGGTCTCGCGGACGTTCGTCGGCACCGCCAGGGCCCGGCGGCCGGTCTTGGCGATTGCGGCTACAGTCTCCTCGAGCGATTCCGGCTTCCGCGCTGCCACGACGACATCGGCGCCCGCCTCGGCCAGCGCGATGGCTATGGCGCGGCCGATGCCGCGGCTGCCGCCGGTGACGATGGCGACCTTCCCCGCGAGCGAGAAGTCAGCGACAGGCATGGTTTCCGTACCCCGAAGGCTGAAGGCTGCCCGCCGTCCTGGTCGGGCGCGTCCCCATGCTAACGGTCTCGCTGCCTTTGCGCTTCGGTCAATGCGAGACGAAGCTCCCCTCGGGGGTGTGCAGGTGGTGCACGTCGTTCAGGCAGTGGAGCGCCCGGATGCCGTCCCCAGCGGCGACGACGTTCACCGAGGTGTGTGCCGGTCGGAAGAACATGTCGTAGTCGATGCCGATGATGTGGCCGACGTAGGCGTTGATGACCCCGCCGTGGCAGACGACGACGACACGCCTGCCCTCGTTCTCGGCGATGATCGACTCGATGGCGTTCACGGTGCGCTTTCGGAACTCGAAGCTGGATTCCGAGTAGGGGTAGACGTCCCACTTCCGCTCCCGAAGCATCCGGGCCCGAATGCCCCGCAAGAGCGCCTCGCCCAGGACCTCCACGGCCGGCTTGTCTCTCGGAAGGTCCCGGAAGATTTCCACCTCCCGGAGGTCCTCCAACACCTTCGGCTCGAGGCGGTGGTGGCGTGCGATCTCCCGCGCCGTCTCGAGCGCTCGGCGGAGCGGGCTGCTGTAGACGGCGTGTACGGTCTCGGCTGCGAATCGCATGCCCACGAGCCGCGCCTGTTGCGCCCCGCGCTCCGAGAGGGGCGGGTCGAAGATGTCTCCCACGGGCCCGTTCCGCCAATCCGCCACGAACTGCTTGGCGTGCCGAACGAGCACGACCTCCGTGACGCCCTCCACGTCCGTCAGGAATGCCTGGTCGAAGATCATCGGGCTCCGGGCCGTGCGTTCGCTCATCGGCTACTCTCTCCGTCGGTGGTCGCTCACCGGTAGCGTCACACTCCAGTGTTAACGAACGCCGCTCCCCGCGCGAGCGGCTGCCTCGGAGGTGCCCGATGCCCGAACTGCCGAAGGTGGGTGTGCTCGTGCGCAGCTGGGACATCCGCATCGGCGTCACCGGCCAGGAGACCCTGGAAGCCGCTCGGCGAGCGGAAGCGGTGGGGCTCGACGCAGTCATCGCGGGGGACCATGTCACCTTCTACGGGTTCGGCAACGACGGCCTCCTCACCCTGACGGCCGTGGCCGCGGTCACGGAGCGCATCGAGCTTCGTACCTCGGTCTACCTCTTGCCCCTTCGCCATCCCGTGCCGGTGGCGCTGCAGTGCGCCCAGCTCGACCAGCTCTCGATGGGGCGGTTCGTGCTCGGCGTCGGCGTCGGCGGCGAAGACCCCCATGAGTTCGAGAGCTGCGGGGTGGACCCCCGCACCCGCGGCCGCCGAGCCGACGAAGCGATCGCCATCCTCCGGCGGCTTTGGACCGAAGACGCCGTCACGTTCGAAGGGCGCCACTTCCAGCTCCGCAACGTGACCGTATATCCGAAGCCTCTTCGACCCGTCCCGATCCTCGTCGGCGGGCGCAGCGAAGCGGCCTGGCGCCGAGCCGGGCGTCTCGGCGACGGGTACGTGGCGATCTGGTTCACCCACGAGCGATTCGCTGCGGCGCGCGCCCGCGTCCGAGAGGAAGCTCGGGGCGCGGGGAGGGACCCCGACGGCCTCGCGTTCGGCATGCAGTTCTGGTGCAGCGTCGCCGCTTCCCGCGAGGAAGCTCGCGCCCGCGTCGCGGCCGCGATGGAAGGCACTTACCGCGTCCCCTTCGAGCGGTTCGAGCGCACCACCCCGTACGGAACGGTCGAAGAGGTGGCGGAGTTCCTCCTTCCCTACGTCGAGGCGGGCGCCGACCACCTCAACCTCATCATGGTGCAAGATTCCCTCGTCGAGAACGTCGAGATGGCAGCGGCCGTGCGCTTCGCGTTGTACGAACGATTAGGCGATTCTCCTCGGTGAGCGAATTCTGCTTGCAGTGTGTTCCGTTCATGTGGTACCGTTCGGGCAATGTCGAGGTTGGAAGAAGACCTGGAGCGGTGGCAGGCCGCCGGCCTGCTCGATAGCGGGACGGCTGCGAAGATTGCCAGTTTCGAGCGCGGGCGGCAGGCAGCGCGTACGGCAGCCCGTGAGCTCGCCTTCGAGGTTTTGGCCTATCTCGGTGTCGCGCTGACTTCGGTCGGCGTCTTCGCCCTCGTCGCCCAGAGCTGGGAGGAGCTCGATTCCTGGGCGCGCATCGTGGTCGTCGCGCTTCCGTCTCTGCTGGCGTTTGCGCTCGGCTTCGGCCTTGTCCGCTCGCCCAGCGAACCGCTGCGCCGGGCGGCGCAGGTCGCGTGGGTGGTGGCGGCGGCGCTCACCGGCGGGACGGTCGGGGTCATCGCCAACGAGGCCGGCGCCTCCGAGCGCGTGGTAGCGCTCGCGGGAACGGGTGCAGCCCTCGGTGCTGTCCTCCCGGTGTGGGCCCTCCACCCCCGGCCGCTCACGGTGCTCGGGCTTGCGGGCGCGCTCGGCGCGTTCGGTGTGGCTGCCGGAGGCTGGCGTGAAGCCTACGGTCCGGAGGATGAAGGACTCGGCGTGCTCGCTGCCGGCGTCCTCGGGTTCGCGCTCGCGGAACTCAGGCTCGCCGTGCCCGAGCGCGTTGCCCGTCCGGCCTTCGCCGGCCTCTGCCTCTTCGGGGCGTTCATCGCCGGCCTCGAAGGGGAGGTGCTCTGGTCGGAAACGGCCACGGTCGGTCTCGCTGTCCTCTTCCTCGCCTGGTCGGCTGTCCGCCGTTCGATTGCGCTTACGGCCGTGGCTACCATCGGCCTCTTCGTCGGGCTGGTGAACATCATCTTCGAGTACTTCGAAGAGGAGCTCGGCGCCCCGGTCGCCCTCATTCTCTCGGGCGCCGTCGTGCTCGGCGCTGTACTCCTCCTCGCCCGATTCCTCACTCCAGGGAGGAGGGCCCCTGATGCGCACGAGGCGTGACCTGCTCTACACGGCCGGGGTCATCGCGGCGGTCGCCGCTATCGGCATTGCCGCGCTCCCTGCCCTCACCGCCGGCGTCGGCCGCGGATCGGAGTTCCCCTCGCTGCGCGACCGCCCGAACCAGGGTATCCCCGGGCGCATCGCCTACCTCCGTAGCGATGGATGCCTCGTCATCGCCGAGGCGTCGGGAGCTTCCGTTGCGCAGTCGGCGTGTGTTCCGCCCTTTTCGGTGAGCGCTCTTGCCTGGATCAGTTCAGACTCGGTGGCTCTGGCGATGCGCACGGCCGGGCTGCCTGCCCCGACGCCAAGCCCTGGCCCCGGCACCGCGATCCCCCTCGTCCCTCTTCCGTCCGAGCCGCAGTGGGTCCTCGTGCGGCTGGCTGACGGGAGCCTGCGGCCTACCGGCATCGTCGCGGGAAAGTCCACGGTCCCCGGCGGACCTGAAGGCGTCATTGGTCCCGACGGGCGTATCGCCTGGTACGACTTCGGGGATTCCCGCCTGTACATCTCCTCGACAGATGGCCGCCGGGAGGTGGTCGAGTTCTCGGAGGCAATCCCTCTCATGCTCACCGGCTGGTCACCCGACGGCCGGTGGATCCTGGCGTCCCGCTACCATTCCGACAACGAGTACGCCCTCCTGATCGTCGATACGAGCACCGGGGAGTTGTACGAGCTCGCGCGCGATGCAGCCATCGCCACGCCTTCGTGGTGGGTCGACGGCGTTGGGGCGTGGCCTCGCTACCCGGAGCTCGAGGGCGTCAGGCGGTAGCTTACCACCGTTGCCCTGGCGGAGGCGGTGCGGCCGCGCCCGGCCCGGCGGCGTGGGAGGTTCGCGCGCCACTGGCCCAGGGCCAGCTCTCGGCGTCCGGCGCGTAAGCTCCCGGCGGCCGACTCGCCAAGGCCTCGGCCATGGCCAGCGCACGGCGGGTTCCCGCGACGTCGTGCACCCGGAAGATGCGCGCTCCTTGTACGTAGGCGAACGCGGTTACGACGTGGGTCTCCAGATCGCGGCCCTCCGGGGGGCGTCCGGTGGCGCTGCCGATGAAGTTCTTCCGCGAGTGGGCGAGCAGGAGGGGGAGCCCGAACGACGTGAATTCGCCGAGCCTTCGGAGTACCTGAAGGTCCTCGTCATGGCTCTTCCCGAAGGCGATCCCTGGGTCGATCGCGACCTGCTCCGGAGCCAGTCCCAAGCGCCAGAGCTGCGAAAGGCGGGACTCGAACCAAGCCAGGGTTTCGAGTACCACGTCGCCGTACCGCGGCGGAGGATTCGGCCGGCGTTTTGGGCGCTCGTACGAGTAGTTCAGCACGTAGCCCGCCCCGGCGACCCGAGCCGCTTCGGCGGCGCCTGTGCCGAGGGTCAAGCCGCTGATGTCGTTCACCAGCACCGCCCCGGCTTCGAGGGCCGCCCGCGCGACCTCGGGCTTGTACGTGTCCACGGAGACAGCGATGCCCCGGGCGGCGAGCCCTTCTGTGACTCGGGCGACGATCGCCGCCTCTTCCCTGGCATCGGCCTGAGGCCGGTCGGCGCGCGCCGACTCGCCGCCCACGTCGATGATGTCCGCTCCTGCCTCGGCCAGCGCGATGCCACGCTCGATAGCCCGTGCCGGATCGCGGCCCACTCCGTCGCCCGAGAACGAGTCGTCGGTGGCGTTCACGATCCCCATCACGATGGGCCGGTCGAGGGGCAATGCCGCTCCTCGGAGCCGCCAGGCCCGCACTGGCTCGAGAGCGCGGGCGAGCGCCTCGGCGGCAGCCGCTGCGCCTCGCCGGGCGAGCTCGTCCCGCAACGCCTCGAGGGCGGAGCGCGGCGCCATGACCCGCACGTGTCCCCTTTCGACAGCGCACCCCAGCCCGAGCGAGGCGGTGGCTCGCACCACCGCCTCCACGTCGGCGCTGAACTCTGCCAGCGAGGGGGGCTCGCCGTTGGCGCTCCAGCGCAGCGTCTCCGGGGGAACGAGGCGAAATCGGGGGCCGGCAGTCACGGCCGTGCGCTCGCCAGCGATTCAGTCATCCGCCGCGCCTGCCACAGGTGCTCCAGGTCGTGCTGGTACAGCTCCCGCGCCAGGTCGGCAACGGTCACCCGTCCGCGGTAGGGGTGAATTCCGGACCGTTTCCAGTCGCGGTCGTCCAAATCCCACAACAGGTACGTTGTCCGCTGGCGAGCCCATCCGAACTGCTCCACCAGCCCGGTGGCGTCGAGCCCCTGGGCAAGTTCGGGGTCGGGGATGTCGTCGAAATCCACGTGGGGTATCTCAGGCTCGTCGCCGCTGAAGATGATGAAGAGCTGGCGGCCGACGCCGTCTTCGACTTCGCAAAGGTGGTAGGCGAGGGCGGCGAGCGTCCAGTCTTCGTCGGGGGGCGCGCCTCTGCGGTGGAGCTGGCTCCGGGGCACGCCCCACAGCAGCTCCCGCAGCTCGCCCGATGCTTCGGAGAGCGCCTTCACCAGGAAGCGTGGGTCGCTGCCGGCCGGCCGCAAGGCGCGCACGTGGCGATTGTACGATCGCCGCGCAACGCCCGACGTCGGATCTCTTACGTTTCAGTTGCCGGGACGCCGTCGCGGCAGAGGGGACACGCCTCCGCTTCCCACGACTGCACCGTGAGCGCCAGGGCCGAGGCGAATGGCACCCCGAAATCCGTGCTGCCCCCGCTCCGGTCAACGAGGACGCCTACGCCGGCCACGGCTGCTCCCCGAGCGCGCACCGCGGCAAGAACTTCCCGCAACGAACCGCCGGTCGTCAGGACATCGTCCACGACGAGGCATCGGTCGTTCGGCCCGAGCTCGAAGCCGCGCCGGAATTCGCGGCCCGGGCCGTGCTCCTTCCGTTCGGCGACGAGCGCCCGCACCCCGAGCTGCCGCGCCGTTTCGTAGGCGACGATGACGCCTCCCGTCGTGGGGCCCGCCACACAAGTCGGTGCTGTCGCTGCCATGGCGGCCGCGATCCTCCGGCAGAGCGCTTCGGTCACGTCGGGCCATTGCAGGAGGCGGAACTTCTCGATGAACGTGTCCGAATGGCGCCCGCTGGTGAGGACGAAGTGGCCGCGGAGCACCGCTCCGCGCTCCTCCAGCAGCGCCAGCGAATCCGCAGTCACGGTGCCGACTGTACCGGTCTGGCTGGGGTTCAGTCCACGTGCCGCGTGCTTTGGGCAGGCGGCCCAACGTCCACCAGATGCCCGCCGTCGTTCGGGGCCAGCCCGAAGCGCTCGCGCGGCCAGAGGGTGATGATCGCCTTCCCGATGATGAGGTCCTCGGGCACGTAGCCGATCTGCGGGCTGCGGCTGTCCTTGCTGTTGTCGCGGTTGTCGCCCAGCACGAAGTAGTGGCCCTCGGGCACGATGGCCGCCGGCCGGTCGCCGAACCACTGGCCCTGAACGTACGGCTCTTCCAGCAGGCGGTCGTTGATGTACACCTTCCCGCCCGCGATCTCGACCTTCTCGCCCGGCAAGGCGATGATCCGCTTGATCAGGTCGACCGATGGGTTGGTGGGGTCGCGGAACACGACGATGTCGCCGCGCTGGGGTGGCCCGAACACGTACGCCTTCCCGTCGTCACCGGGATCGATGAAGGGCAGGAAGGTGCTCAGGCGCTCCAGGTCGATCGTCTGATACGCGAGCTTGTTCACGAGCAGGAATTCGCCGTCGACGAGCGTCGGGTACATCGACGTCCCATCGACTTGAAAGTTCTGAAACGTGGCCCGGATGCAGAGGAAGAGGAGGATGGCCATGAGGCCGATCTCCACAACCTCTCGCACCCAGTTCACTCGCCTCCGCTGAGCTGGTTCGGCGCGCTCGATGGCTTCGGGGGTCGAGACCTCGAAAGGCGTGGCCTCCGATTCGAGCCCGACCGGCGCCCATTCCTCGCGCTCGAGGCGGCCTGAAGCGGGCTGGGGCATCCAGCCGTGGGCCTGGGCGAAAGAGACAGGCTCGTCGGTCTCATCCGCTGCGGCGAGGAGGTCGTCGGCATCCTCGCCGAGCAGGTCGCGCAGGGAGAGACGCCGCCTGCCTTCGCTGACCGGAGCAAGCTCCGGCTCCGGTTCCTCGGGCGCCGCTGCGGCATGCGCCTCGAACGCCTTCAGGATGATGTCGTCCTCGTCGTCGGTTGCCTTCGATTCCGCTGCCGGCACCCAGAGGGGTCCCTCGGAGGCGGGCTCGGGTCTCCCGCGCGGTCCGGCAGAGATGCTTTCGCCCGCTTCGTCAGGAGTGCGTTCGCTCGGGGGTGTCTCCGCATGACGGCCGGCCATCTCCCATGGAGAGGGCCGCCGGAATGCCGAGCTGCGGAGCGGCGGGGGCGGTGGGGCCGCGGGGTCGACGCCGCTCTCGGCGGCAATCTGATCCCAGGCCGTGAGCAGCTCGTCTCCCGTGCCGGCGCTCGGCTCTGCCGCCGCGGCTGCTGGCGGCTCCGCGGCTGCCGGAGCCACGGTCTCGGGAGCGACCGAATCCTCCCCCTCCCCGTAGGTGGGGGCCTCCTCGGGAGCCTCCGCTGCGGCCGCATCGAACACGTCCCACCAGGAACGATCGGCACGCGGGCGTTCCTCGGCGGTAGCGAGTGGTTCCGGCTGCGGCGCTCCGGCCGATTCTTCCTGGACGGCAGCCTCGAACCACTCCCAGCCGACCGCGGCTTCCGGCTCGCCGCCGGTGCGCTGGGGCTCGGATGCCGCCGCCCTCGGCTTCGAATCGTCCTCTTCGAACTCGGACCACTCCCCCGCCGCGGGCAGCGCCTCTTGGGCTCCCTCCTCCATCGCCGGCGACTTCGACGCCCACCACTCGCGGCTCCATTCGGATTCCTCCGGCTCGGGGAAGGCCGCGGCCTGTTCGGAGGAGACAGCGCTGCGTGGCTCCTCGGCGACGGCCTGCACGGGAGCATCGGAGTCGGTGTCCTCGGCTTCGCGCCCCCATGCTTCCCAGCCGCTCAGGGTGTCGGCCGGTCCAGCGCTCGCCGTGGTCCCCGTCGGCAGGTCCGCGGAGGGAGGGGGTACCGGCTCGGGCTCCCAGCTCCAGCCCTCGTCTTCGAAGACGGAGGCGACGCTGTCCCGCTCCTCCGCGGCCAGCGGCTGGACGACTTCCGTCTGCCACTCGAGGTCGGTACGGTCCTCGAACCGATCCGTCTCCCGCGCCGCCATCTCTCGGCTTTCGTCGTCAGGTGCCCAGCCGGTGCCTTCGTCGGTGGCCGGTCGGACTTCGGCAGTGGGCTCGGATTCGCGGCCCCAAGCTTCGGGCAACGTCACGCCGGGCGGCTCGGGCGCTGGATGGCTGCCCCTGCCGAAGAGCCGCCCGAAGAAGCTCCGCCGCTGCCGCTCGACCTGAGGGAGATCTTCCGGGACGGACTGTTCTGGTTCCTGGTCGGGCGGCGCCGCCTCTTGGCGCTCGAACCGCTCCCAGCCCGCGCCGTGCGCAAGGGGCTCGCCGCGCGCCCAGCGGCGCATCGCCTCGAGCCCTTCCTCCTCGCTTCCCGGCGCGCCGAACGCATCCTCCCAGCGCATTCGCCGCGACGGCTGCTCCTCGGCAGCGTCCTTCTCCGGCCCGAAGGGAAGCGGCTCGGGTTCCGCTGCGCCCTTCTCCGGCTCCGCGTCACTCCCCTCGATGAGCGTCGCTAGCGGCTCGGCCGGGTGCTCCTCCTCCCAGCGTGCGCGCGCCCTCCGGGCAAGCTCGTGGCTCATGAACTCGATGACCGGGTCCGGCTCCTCCTCCGCCTCCTCCGGTGCGTTCGCCTCGTGGCTCTGCGGTGGCTCCTCGGCTTGGGGCGGCTCCGACGGGCGCAGGCTTTCGCCTCGGGCCCACCGCCGCATCGCTTCGAGGGGATTCTCCGTCTCTTGCACGCCCCCGAAGATCTGCTCCCACCGCGACACGGGGGCCTCAGCCTCGGGCTCGGGGGGCGGGGGCGGCGGGGCCGACGGCCGAACGATGAGGGGGGCCTCGTCGCGGATGCGCTCGATGGCGAGCGCGCGTCCCTCGGTCGACCAGTCGCTCTCGTCGGCGGGGCGCTTGCCCCGCTTCTGCCGCTCCCTCATCTTCAGTTCGCGCTCCAACTCCTCGGGCAGCCGCGGCTTCCGCCGGCGGAACCGTCCGAACAGCCCCTTCGGCCGCTCGATGGGGAGGCCGGTGAACGGGTCTCGCTCCACCTTCTCCTCACGGCGGCTTTCGCCCTGGAGGAGCTGCTCCCGGAGCTGCCGGTGCACCTGCCGCGTGCGGTCCCAGGCGCCGCTCGGCAGGTCGAAATACCACCCCTCCTGCTGCTGTTCCTCCTCCGGGCGTTCCTCGAAGGGGTCCTCTCGGCGCGGCATCGTCATCTCAGCGTATCACAGGCTCCCCAGCACCCGATTTCGACGCGGCGATCGCATCTTTCCGAGTGTTGACCTACCCTCGCCAGCAATGAGCGGCATCGGCGATCTCACCGACGAGGAGCTGGTCCTACTTTCGAAGAACGGCAGCCTCAGCGCCTTCAACAGGCTCGTCGAGCGGCACCAGGGCGCCGTCTACGCTGTGGCCTATCGATTGCTGGGCGAACGGACCGCTGCCGCGGATGCGACCCAGGAAACCTTCATCGCTGCCTTCCGCGCTATCCGTGGCTTCCGCAGCGGCAGCGTCCGCGCATGGCTGCTGCGCATCGCAGCCAATCAGGCGAAGGACCAGCTGCGCGCCCGTCGGCGCCGCCCGGCGCTCTCGCTGGAGGCAGAAACCGGGGCCGCCGAACCGGCCCGAACGGATACGCTCGCGGACGACCCCGTCGCGTCGGCGGAGCAGCGGGCGCGCAACTTCGCGCTTCAGCAGGCCCTGTCGGAGCTGCCGTTCGAGCAGCGCGCGGTCGTCGTCCTCATCGACATCCAGGGTTACGGGTACGAGGAGGCGTCTCGCGCCCTCGGCGAACCGATCGGAACGGTCAAGAGCCGGCTCTTTCGAGCGCGCCGGCGACTGCGGGAGCTCCTGTTGGCGCAGGCGGAACTTTTTGGACTCGAAGAACGTCGTGAAGGTCGAGGAACGGTATGAACTTGTTCCCATTCGGGCACCGCCGCTGGACCCGTCTCGTCGACGAGGCTGCCGACGGCATCCTTCCCCGACGCAAGCAGGCCCGCCTGGAGCGCCATCTGGCGAGGTGTGACCGCTGCCGTGCCGAGCTCGAAGACCTGCGCCGGGTGCGCGCGCTCCTCGGCGCTCTGGAGGCTCCCCCGCTTCCGCGAAGCTTCGTTCTCTCCCCGGCGATGGTCGGGCAACGCGGCCGTGCCCGCCCAGCACTGGCTTGGCGGGCAGCCACGCTCACCGCGCAGGGATTCGCCCTCGCAGGCGCAATCGCCTTCGGCGTCCTCATGACACTGGAGTTCACCGTCGACGAGGCGCCGCCGGCGGCACCTGCCGAACGATTGGTTGCCGAAACAGCCGATGGGACCCAGCCAGATGGGCGCGCCGACGTGAGCGCGAGCGAAACGCCATCCCCCGCGCCGCCCGAGACGGCATCTTCGCCCAGCCCGGGCCAGACCCCTGTGGCGGAACCCTCCGACGTGAGCGCCGCGGGCCACTCCACGCCCGCGGAGGGCGGCTACTTCGGCCCGCCCGTGACGCCCGACGTTCGGACTACCGACGGGACGCCTGTCCCCAAGGATCTTCCCCGCACGCCGGAAGCCGTCCACGACCATGCGGTCGAGGAAACGCCTGCGCCGGGGGTCGCGCTCTCGGCGCCGGAGGCGAGCGGCGAGCGCGGCTTCGATCCCCTCCCCTTCGCCATCGCCGCCGGAGTCGTCACCGCGGCCGCAACCGCGCTCACCTTCATCCTTTCGCGGAGGACCTGAATGCGACCCTTCTCTCTGGCTGCCCTGTTCGCCGCGCTCCTCGTCGTGGCTGCTGCATGCGGCGACGAAACGACGGTGGTGGTGCCGGCCAACGAACAAACCGGGCTGACCGTGACCGGCGTTGGCGAAATTATCGCCGACCCCGATGTCGCTCAGATTGGCATCGGCGTCGAGGTGCAGCGGGAAACGGTCGCCGAGGCCAGAGAGGCTGCTGCCGCCGCCGCCAACGCCATCATTCGGGCCGCCAAGGATCGCGGCGTTGCCGACCGCGACATCCAGACCACGGCGCTTGCTATCTACCCGGTGTACGAGTACCCCGCCCGCGGCACCCCACGAGTCGTCGGCTACACCTTCACGAACATGGTGCAGATCAAGGTGCGTGACCTCGCTCGCGTGAGCGAAATCCTCGACGCGGCGGTGGAAGCCGGCGGCGACGCTGCCCGACTGCAGGGCATTGCCTTCGACGTCGAAGATCGGGACGCCATCCTCGAGCGGGCGCGCGAAGCAGCCATGAACGACGCCCGCCGCAAAGCCGAGCAGTTGGCCTCCCTCGCCGGGGTGCGGCTCGGTGCGCCCGTGACCATCAGCGAAGTCGTATCGGCCCCGCCCACGCCGAAGGAGTTTGCCCGCGGCGGCGCACCGGCCGCCGATACGGCAACGCCGATCGGGCCGGGAACGACCTCGGTTTCCGTCCAGGTGACGGTGCGCTGGGGCCTGGAGAGCGACTAGCTCATGGCGGGGCGGAACCGGGTTGCCGCCCCGCCCGGAATCACCCATGCTCCTACCGTGCGCCTCCTCCGGGAGCCGACCTTTTGGCCGCTGGCCGCTGCGCTGCTGACGTCCGCCGCTGCCGCTGCTGCCATCGCTATCGTCGGGCCTCCAATCCGCGGGCCGGCCGGCCTTTTGGCGGCGCCCACGCCGCCGGCAGCCGTGCGCGAACCCGGAGATGTCTGCACCCGTTTGCTCCGCCCTCCGGAGCCGGGCGAGCGGCGGACCTTCCACCCCGAATACACGCAGACGGCCGAAGCGGAAGGGATCGCCATCGTGGGCACGGCCGACGTCGACCCGGAGGCGTTCCGGGTGGCCGAGGAGACGATTCGACGCGTGTTCGCTTCCAACGACCTTGAGGTAGCGCTCGCCGAAACGGGAGCGTACGTCATCATCGTGCCCGCCGGGAGCTCGGTCCTCGACCTGCCGGAATTTCGCTGCCTGCGAGGGGATGATGCCGCCTTCCTCGAAGAGGTGTGCGGCGTCGCCGACGCTGCCGGCGATTACCCCGTCGCTACCGTCGAGGAGCGCGATCTCCTCGGAGTGCGCTCCGGTCCCTGTCGCGGCTTGAACATCCTCTTCCACGAGCTCGGCCACCTCGTAGACTCCTGGGCCCTTTCGCCCGAGGAGCATCTGGAGGTGCGGTACCTTTACGCCGACGCGATGCTCGCCGGACTGTACGAGGGGGAGTACGCCTCGACGAACTCCAACGAATACTTCGCCGAAGGGACGCAAGCCTTCTTCGCCTCGGCCGACCCGGGGGGACGCCGCGACAGGGCTTGGCTGCGCCTCTACGACCCGGCGCTCTACGAGTTCCTCGCCCGCGTATACGGCGAGCAGTAGGCCGGCAGCCCTAGACCTCCCTCTTCGACCGCAGCACCAAGTACCGCTGCCCCGCTTCGCCGAAGTAGGCGTCGAGTTCCGGGTATCGTGTCCGGAGCGCCCGGAGGTAATCGGATATTGGGAACCGCCGCCGCTCCCAGGCCGATCCCTCCGGGAGGTCGCCGATTTCCCGTGCCGCCACAGCGTAGAGCGGCCGAACGGTGAGCGTCCCGGCAGGGAAATCGGGGTTCTGGCTGGTGGCCTTGCACTCGAGGAACCCGACGAGCACGGTTTGCACACCCTCGGCGCCGGCCCGCTCCTTCGCCGCTGCTGCGACGGCTGCCGCCGGGTCCTCACCGAGCGTCACCGCTACCTCGAGCGCACCCCACGGCTGATCGCTCCCCGCTGGCCGCACAGCGTAGCCGCGATCGCCGCAGAAAACTGCCCCGTAGGCGAAGAGCACCGGAGCTCCGGGCGGCAGGGTGTCCTCTTCGACCCAGCGTGCCCGCCACTCGTCGTTCAGGTTCAGCTCGCGAACGGCCGGCCACCGCGGCGTATACGACATAAGTTCGTAGAGGCTGGGAATGCTCATCGCTCTCTCCCTCCCGAGCGCGCGTCGGCAATGCTGAAGGCGTCTGCTATCCCGATTACGGAGCCCGCTCGGAGTCCGTCAAGCCTGGCTCGGGGACGAAGCGGCGAACTTCGTCCTGCTCCACGAGCCGGCCGACGCCCGGGAAGGCGTTGTGCACGCAGATGAGCAGCGCTCGCTCGCGGATGGCGCGCTCCGCCAGTCGCTTTTTCGTCTCGAGGCTCACCAGCGGGAGGATGTCGAAGGCGGCGATCCATACGGGCCGCTCGAGCTGCACTTCGTGGTGGACAAGGTCGCCGGTGTAGATGGCCGTCTCGCCCCGCGAGGAGAGGATGATCGACGCATGATCGGCCGTGTGCCCCGGCGTGGGGAGGAAGCGCACTCCGGGGATGATTTCCGCTTCCCCCTCCACCAGTTCCAGCTGCCCCGTGCGCACGAGCGGCTCGAAGTTCTCCGCGAGGTAGGTTGCCCGGGTGCGCTCGTTCGGGTGCAGCGCCGTTTCGAATTCGCCGCGCTGCACGTAGTACCGAGCCCGCGGGAAGGTCGGGACGAGCTCGTCTCCCCTTCGAACGGTGTTCCATCCGCAGTGGTCGGCGTGGAGGTGCGTGTTCGCCACGGCGGTCACGTCCTCGGGCCGAACGCCGAGCGCCGCCAGCCGTTCAATGAGGTACCCGTAATCGCCCGGGAACACCTTTTCGCGCATCGCTCCCTGGAGCTTGTTGCCGAGGCCCGTCTCCACCAACAGGACGTGCTCTCCCCGCCGGACGAGCATGCAGTTCAGTCCCAGCGGGATCCGGTGCTGGTTATCGACGTTCTCGGGCCCGACCACCGGTTCCCATAGGACGCGCGGCACGATGCCGAATACCGCGCCACCATCGAGGCGCATCGTCCCGTCGGAGACGACGGCGATGTCGAACTCGCCCACGCGGTAGCGGCGGATGCCCGGCTCCATCGGAGCAAGGATACCCGCTCGCAGCGGCTAGCTGGCCGCCCGACTCGACGGCCAGCCTTCGTTTATCCTGGGAGCGATGGTCCGATCGCTGGTGGAGGCGTTCGAGCAGGCGATTCGGGGGCCGGACGAGGCCGTCGATCTCTTCGGCGCGGCCATGGTGATCGCGAGGCTCGGGGACCCCGACGTCGACCCTGAGCCGTACGCCCGGCTGCTCGACCGCTGGGCTGAAGAGGTCCTCGATCATGCGGGCAGCCGCCGCGACCTGGAGGAACTCTGCCAGGCGATCGACTGGCAGCTCTTCCACGTGCTCGGCTTCCATGGAAACTCCTTCGATTACGCCGATCCGGCGAACAGCTATCTCGACCGGGTCATCGAGCGCCGCACCGGGATCCCCATCACGCTGTCGCTCGTTTACATGGAAATTGCGCGTCGGGTGGGCCTGCGCTGCGACGGCGTGGGCTTTCCCGGTCACTTCCTCGTCCGTTGCGGCGACCCGGAGGAGCCCATCTACCTCGATCCGTTCCATCAGGGGGTACGCCTCGACGAAGCCGAGCTGCTCGCCCGCCTTGCCTCCCTCGATCTGGGAGGGGCCTCGCCGCACATGTATCTCTGCGCTGTCACCCGCCGGCAAATCCTGCAGCGAATGCTGGCGAACTTGCGCGCTGCCTACCGGGAGCGTTCCGACTTCCAGCGCTGGCTCATGGCGGACGCGCTCGCGATCGTGCTCGAACCGTGGAACGTGTCGCTCTACGGCGAGCGCGGCATGCTGCATTACCGTTTGGGGAACTTCGAGGCGGCGCTTGCCGACCTGGAGACCTACGCCGGGGCAGTGCGGGCGGAATCGGTGCGCCCCGGCGCGCTCCGTCTCCTGGCCCACCTTCGCGCCCGCCTCGGCCGCACGGAGGAGAGTCCATGACCACTCCCACCCCACCCTCCCGCACCCGTCGCAAGGAGGCCCTCCAGCGCTCCATCGCCTGGTACCTCCGCCAGCTCAGCAAGGTGCTCTCCGTCCTCACCGACGAAGAGCTCGAGCGGCTTATCCCCCTGCTCACCGAGCGCCGATTTCGCGCCCGCGAGGTGCTGTTTGCGGCCGGACAGCCGCCCGAGCGCGTCTTTCTCGTGCTGAAGGGGAGGGTGAAGCTCTTCCAAATCGCTGAGAACGGCAAGGAGGTGATTGTCGACGTCGTCGGACGGGGCGGCCTCGTCGGCGATCACTCCATCGTGGAGAACGGCGAGCGGATCGCCTCGGCGCAGGCTCTGGAGGACACGGTGTGCCTCGCCATCTCCTGGGAGGACTTCCTCCACGTCCTCCAGCAGTCGCCGCGTCTCGGTCTCGCCATGGTGGAGCTGATGGCGCGCCGGCTGGCCGTCCTCCAGCGGGCGCTCACCGCGATCGTTTCGAAGCCGGTGGCCGCCCGCCTCGCGGACTTCCTCTTCGAGCGCGCGGAAGGCAGCGTCATCCGCCTCGGTCTCACCCACCAGGAGATCGCCAACTCCATCGGCACCACGCGGGAGACCGTCACCGCCCTCCTTTCGCGGTTCGTCGGCATGGGGGCCATCGCCCCAGAACCCGGAGGGTACCGGCTCATCGACCGCTCGCTGCTCGAAGACATCGCGGCCGGCATCGTCCACGTATCGCCTCGGCACCCGCCCCATTCGAACCCGAGGCCTGCCGCCACTTGATGGCAAGCGCCGTCCGGCGGCTCCGCTTCCCGCGGCCCGAAGGGCGGCCTGCCGTCATCGCCCACGGGGCGGGCAACTCGCGCGATGCGCTCGCCGACGCCGTGGGCGCAGGCGCGGACTACATCGAGGTCGACTTATGGTTTCGAAACGGCCGCTTCGAGGCTCGCCACGAGCGGCGCCTCCGCGGACTTCCTCTCCTCTTCGAGCGCTGGTATCTCCGCCTCCCGCCGCGGCGCCCGGTCGGCCTCGAGGAGCTCTTCGAGCGGACGACGGGCTCGGTCGGCCTCTTCCTGGACCTGAAGAACGGCGGGGCGCCGGCGGCCGAGCTCCTTTCCCGGACGGCGGAAGCTGCCCGGCCTCCGCGTCTGGTCATCTCCTCGCAGTGGTGGCACATCCTCCGCAGCGTGGGTCGCTGCCTCACCGGTGCCGTGCTCCTCTACTCCGTCGACGCCGAACCGAAGCTCGATCTCGCCCTCTCCGTCGCCGAACGCGACCCGTTGGCGGCCGGCATCTCATGCCGCGAGTCTTTGCTCACGCCTGGCGCAGTCGCCCGGGCGCACGAACTCGGGCTGGCGGTCGTCGCTTGGACGGTCGACGCTCCCGAACGGGCTGCGGAACTGGCATCCTGGGGCGTGGACGGCATCACGACGCACCGCGTCGCCGAGCTGCGCGCCCTTTTCGATGCCGGCCGCGAGGCCAAACGATGAAGCCGCTCGCCGTCTACGTCCACATCCCGTTTTGCTTCCTGAAGTGCCACTACTGCGACTTCAACGCCTACGGCGGGCGCTCGGCTCTCGAGCCGCTCTACTTCGACGCCCTCCTGGTTGACCTCGACTCCTGGCGAGATGTGCTCGGCGAACGGCGCGTGGTTTCGGTGTACTTCGGCGGCGGAACCCCCGGCGACACGCCTCCGGCAAGCTTGGCAGCCGTCCTCGACGCGGTCCGCGCCCTTGCCAGCGGTTGGGACCCCGAGGCGGAGGTGAGCATCGAGGCTAATCCCGCGACCATGCCCGACGACTACCTCCTGGCCCTTGCGCGCGCTGGCTTCGGCCGCGTCTCCTTCGGCGTCCAGAGCTTCGACCCCTCGGACCTCCAGTTCCTCGACCGCCTGCACTCGCCGGAGGCTGCTGCCGCTGCCGTGTTCGCGGCCCGCTGCGCAGGGTTCGAGCACGTGAACGTCGACCTCATGTACGGGCTCCCCGGCCAGACGCTGGCCTCGTGGCGCGCGACGCTCGAGCGCGCCGTCTCCCTGCCCATCGACCACGTATCCTGTTACGCCCTCACCGTCGAGGAAGGCACTCGCCTCGCCCGCTGGGTCGAAGCGGGGCTGGTGCGCCTTCCGGAAGCCGACCACGTGGCCGACCAGTACGAACTCGCTGCCGAGGTGCTCGCCGGTCGGGGCTTCGCCCAGTATGAGCTCTCGAACTGGGCCCGGCCCGGCGGCGAGTCGCGACATAACCTGTGCTACTGGACTGATGCCGAGTACTTGGGCATCGGCGCAGGCGCGCACGGGTACGTGGCGGGCGTCCGCTACGAGACCATCGCCCATCCGCGGGCCTACATCGGCGCGCTCTTGGCCGGTCGGGATTCGGAAGCCATGCCGGGCCGGCCGGCGGTGGCCCGCGCGGAAACGCCTGATGCCCGCACCGCCCTCCTCGATTGGCTGACGCTCCGCCTGCGCCTGGTGGAAGGATTCGAGGAGCAGGAGTTCGCCGCGCGCTTCGGCTGTGCGTTCGCGGAATGCTTCGGCCCTTCGGTCGATGAGCTGCGAGCTGCCGGCGTCCTCGAAGCAGCCGGCGGTCGGGTGCGCCTCAGCGAGCGCGGGCGGCTCCTCCACAGCGAAGCTGTCGCCCGGCTCGCGGCCGTCCTCAATGACCGGCGGTGCGTGGGCTCTGTGCTACGATGACGCCGATGCGGATTCCGCTTCGGCTGCGGCGCCACCACTGCGCTCGTTCGAAGGAGACCACGTGAGCCTCCGTTTCGAGCTCGTGGCCGAGCAGCTCGCCGGCGTGATCGCCCGCTATCGCGAGTCCGTGCGCAGTGCGCAGGCAGCGGCGGAGGCAGCCGTGCGCGCTCTCCAGGGCTGGGCGGCCGACCCCGAAGCGGGCAATCGGCGCATCGCGGCCGCCATGGAGGGCACTGCGCAGCCGTATGCGTTGGCCGGTGGGGAATCTCCCGGCGCCGTGTTCGACCCTCCACCTGCGGAACCCTGGACGGTCGTTGCTGCCGACGGCTCCTCCATCAACCCCGATCGGTTCGCTCCCGTGCCCTGCTGGGTGGTCAACGTTGGGATGGTAGCGCTGCCCTACGGCCTTCCCGGCGAGCCGCTCCTCGAGTCTCGGCCGACCGTCGGGCCGACGGCGGCGGCGAGCGGGGAGGGTGGCGACGAGCCCGAGGATGCCGCCCCGCTCCGCTGGGGGATCAACCTCCTCCGCGACGTGATGGAACTGGAGGCGGTCGCCGAGCTCGCCTCCGGTCGGGCCCGATACGGAACGGTCATCGCCCTGCTCGACGGCACGCTGCTCCCGTGGGACCTCGATGCCCCCCAGATTCCACAGGCGGTCCGGGACCAGCTCCGCGACCGGACAGCCCGCGCGCTTGACCGGCTCCAGGCCGCGGGGCCCGGGGTGAGCGTCGGCGCGTACATCTCCGCGAGCCGTGCCGCCGACGTGGTGAACAGCCTCCGCGCTTTGGACGCTCCGGAAGCCGAGCCCTTGTGGGCTGATGCCGTCCTCTTCACCCGCATCCTCGGGGTGGGCCAGCGGTCCGCCGTCTTCCGGGCCCGCAGCGAACGCACGCGGCGCGTGGAGCAGCAGTTCCCCGCACACGAGGTCTGCTTCTTCTACCTTCGCGTCGACGACGACCTCGCCCGGGTCGAACTCCCCGCGTGGGCAGCCAAGCCCGAACGCGTAGGTCGCCTCCATCGCGCGCTGCTCGACCAAGCCCGGTACTGTGGCGGCTATCCCCGGGCGCTCCAGGAGGCGCACGAGCTCGCCGTCATCTCATCCCGCGACCGCGAGCAGTTCACCCGCCTCCTCGAGGCGGAATCCGCCCGTGCAGGGTTCGCGACGATCCTGGCGGGCAAGCAGCGCAGCAAACGGAGACGCGTCGTATGACTTCTCTGGAAGAACCGGAGCCCCTCCGCATCGTGGCCGCCAGCCTGCGGGCCTTCGACTGCTCCTATCCTCGCTATGTGGAGAACCCGCCGCCGCTGGGGGAGATCCTCGCCGTCCGCGAGGGGCCCTGTGCCGTGTACGGCGTGGTCGTAAACGTCGAGAGCGGAC
>DAOUCS010000098.1:0-10935 GCA_034431815.1 Dehalococcoidia bacterium | reverse complement strand
GTACGTGAGCACGTCCCTGCCTCTCGCTAAGGGTGCCCGAACGGCCGGACTTCGGGCTGTGCTACTCGTCCGCGATCGGCGGGCCCGCGACCACGCGGGCTTCTTGTCCATCGAGCGTCTCGCCGCCCTCAGTGACCTCCTCGGGTCGGGTCCGGCCGACGTTCGCAGCCATCCCCCGCTGCTATGATCCTCCCAGGCATCATGCATCTCCATCCGCGGGTTCCCCTCCCGAAGGCTGCAGCCGCTGCGTTCGCACTGTGGTGCGGTGTCGTCATCGGCGTGCTCGCCGCTCCGCTCGAATGGGGCGGGCCGTCCCTTACCGTGGGCGACATCGCACCAAGCGACTTGGTGGCCCAACGCAGCGCGCAGTACGTCTCCGAGGTCCTCACGGAGGAAGCGCGCGAGAACGCCGCGGCCGCCGTTGAGCCCGTGTACTTGCCGCGCGATGAGGAGGTCGGCCGGGCTCAGGCCGTGGCGCTCGCTGCCCTCCTCGACCAAGTGGCGTTAGTCCGCCAGCGCACCGACCTTCCCACGCAAAGCGAGAAGCTGGCAGCGCTCGACCGGATACAAGAGGCGGCAGGCTTGAGTACGGAGACGAAGACCGCCCTCCTCGCCCTATCGACGCCGCAGTTCGAAAGCCTGCGCCAGCGAGCGGTGGCGGCGCTCGACGCCATCATGGCGCAGCCCATCCCCCCCGGCGGCTCTGCTGACGCCATCGAGAGCTTCCTCGGCCAACCTCAGAACCTCCCGGCATCGCCCGCGGAGCAGGCCGCGCTCCGGGCCCTGCTGACGAAGTTCGTCATCCCGAACGTCGCCATCGACGAGGCAGCGACGCGTGAGAAGCAGCAGGATGCGCGCGAGAACGTTCCGCCGCAGGTGGTCACCTTCGCCCGCGGGCAAGTGGTCGTCCCGGAAGGGAGCGCGATCACCGCGGCCGACCTCGAAGCGCTCCGCCAGACTGGCATCATCGAGGACGGGTTCGACGTTTCGAAGCTTGTCGCCGCGGCCTTCGTCGGCGCCAGTTTCGGCATACTTGCTGGCGGATACCTTTCGGCCTTCGGCTCCGTGCCTGCGCCTGCGGGCCGCCGGCTCGCCGTCGTTGCATTCTCCGTGGCGGCGGTGCTGGCGATGGTCCGCTTCGGCGCGCCGCCGCTGCTGCCCGACGACTCCCACCGCTACCTGGTGTATGCCCTCCCTGTCGGCGCTGCCGGCATGATCGCGACCGCGTTCCTCGGCGTCGAATTTGGGGCGCTCATCTCCGTGCTTGTCGGCCTCACCTCGGCCTACCTCGTCGTCAGCGAGCCTGCCGTCCCCGCGGCCAACCTTCGAACGTCGACCGAAGCGCTGCAGCTCGCCGCTGCCTACGCCGCAGGCGGGCTGGCTGGCTCCCTCGGCGCGCATCGGGTCGAACGTCTCGCCCGGTTCAGTATCGCGGCGCTCCTCGCTGGCCTTGGAATTGGCGGCGTCCTCGGAATTTTCTGGCTCCTCTACGACTCTGCCTCGCCGTCGTGGCTGGCCTGGATAGGCCTTGCTGCCGCCCTCGGCGGAACCGGTTCAGCCCTGCTCACGCTGGCCGTCTACGTGTTCCTGGCCCAGGCCTTCCGCGTCACCACCCGCCTGCAGCTCCTCGAACTCGCCCAGGCGAACCATCCTCTCCTTCGCCGGCTGCGCGAGGAAGCGCCCGGAACGTTCCACCATTCGATGATGGTCGCCGCCCTCGCCGAACGCGCCGCCGAGCGGATCGGCGCCGACCCGCTACTTGCGCGCGCCGGCGCGTTCTTCCACGACATCGGCAAGCTCGTCCACCCCGGCTTCTTCGTCGAGAACATGCTCGATGGCCAACCTTCTCCCCACGAGCGCCTCTCCCCTCAAGAGAGCGCCGAGATCATCCGCTCCCACGTGACGGAAGGCCTCATCCTCGCCCGTCAGTACGGTCTTCCTGCCGTCGTCCGTGACTTCATCCCGCAACACCACGGCGACCGGCTCGTAACGTACTTCTACCGGCAGGCCGTCCGCCAGGGTGGGGGCGCCGACCCGGCGGCATTCCGGTACCCGGGGCCGAAGCCGCAAACCAAGGAAGCCGCCATCGTCATGCTCGCCGACTCTTGCGAGGCGGTGGTACGCGCGGCGACCAAGCGCGACCCCCCGTCTATCGACGAACTGGTGGACTCCGTCGTCGCCGAGCGCCTCGCCGAGGGGCAGCTCGACGAGTGCGACATCACCCTTCGCGAGCTGCAAGTCGTCGCCGAGTCGTTCAAGGCTAGCCTCCGGGCCATCCACCACCGCCGCATCGAGTACCCCGAGCCGGTGCCCGAAGAAGTCGCGGCGATCCTCGGTCCGGCCCGCCCCGAAGAGCCCGAAGCGGAACCCGCCCCGCTCCCGCGCATCGACTTCACCCTGTGACGGCGTTGGACGCCGAGGCATGCCGCTCCTCATACTCGGAAGCGAGTCCTCGACGGAGTGTATCGTGCGCTTCGCCATCATCCGCTTCCCCGGCACGTGGAGCGACCGCGACTGTCAGTACGCGCTTCGCGACATCCTCGGCCAGGAAGCGGAAATCGTATGGCACCGCGAGACGAGCCTGGAGGGCTTCGACGCAGTGGTGCTGCCGGGCGGCTTCTCCTACGGCGACTACCTCCGCGCGGGCGCAATCGCCCGCTTCTCGCCCATCATGGAGGCGGTGGCCCGCTTCGCCGCCGCTGGCAAGCCCGTCATCGGAATCTGCAACGGGTTCCAAATCCTCTGTGAAAGCGGGCTGCTTCCGGGCGCCCTCATCCGCAACGACAGCCTCCAGTTCCGCTGCGAATGGGTTTGGCTGCGCCGGGAGGGCCGCCCGACCCCGTGGACTGCGGCCATTCCCGAGGGCGCCGTGCTCCGCATGCCCATCAGCCACGGCGAAGGGAACTACCAGGCCGACGAGGCGACGCTCGACCTCCTCGAACGCGAAGGGCGCGTCGTGTTCCGCTACTGCGATGCGGAAGGCAATGTCACGCCGTCTGCCAACCCCAACGGGAGCGCCCGCAATATCGCCGGAATTGTCAACGAGCGGGGCAACGTCCTCGGCATGATGCCCCACCCCGAGCGCGCGGCGGAGCCGCTCCTCGGCGGCGACGACGGCAATCATATTTGGCTCTCTGTTCTCTTGGCTGCGCTTGACACGGTGGCGTAGAATCCGCGCGCGGATCCTCCGAAATTCGGCCGCACGGTAAGGAGGAGCGCCATGGCGCAGACTGCTTCCCTCGGCTACCCCGTCACCCTCGAGGTCGCTCCCCCCGAAAGCCAAAACCGCCTCGCGGTCTTCTTCCGGCTCCTGCTCGTTATTCCCCACGCCGTCGTGCTGTACTTTCTGCAGCTCGCGGCTGAGTTCGTCGTCTTCCTCGCCTGGTTCATCATCCTGTTCACCGGCCGGTTCCCCGCCGGGCTGTGGCGGTTCGTCTGCGGCTGGCTCCGCTGGGCCACCCGCGTGAACGCCTACGCAGCGCTCCTCACAGGGCGGTACCCGCCGTTCGCCCTTGAAGACGTCGCCGACTACCCGGTCCGCCTCCTGGCCGAAGAGCGGACCGACAACCGCAACCGGCTCACCGTTTTCTTCCGCCTCATCCTCGTCATCCCTCACATCATCGTCCTGTACTTCCTCGCCCTGGCCCAGTCGATCGCGCTGTTCATCGCCTGGTTCGCGGCTCTCTTCACGGGGCGCGTTCCTGGCGGCCTCCACGACTTCATCGCCGGCGTGCTCCGGTGGAGCGCGCGCGTCAACGCCTACGCTCTGCTGCTGGTGGACGACTACCCGCCCTTCAGCCTGAGCTGAGTCCTATCGCGTAGGCCGGCCTGCCGGGTACCCTGAAGCCGGATGCCCGTCGACCAGGCCGCCCTCGACGCTGTCGCGCTCTCGCGGGAGGAGTACGACCTCCTGGTCGAGCGCCTCGGGCGCGAGCCGAACGACGTCGAGCTGGGCATGTTCGGCTCGCTCTGGAGCGAGCACTGCGGCTACAAGAACAGCAAGCCGCTGCTCCGGCTCTTGCCTTCCGAGGGGGAGCGCGTCCTCACCCGCGCCGGCGCCGAGAATGCCGGCGCGCTCGACATCGGCGACGGCCTCTGCGTGGTGCTCAAAATCGAATCCCACAACCACCCGTCGGCCATCGAGCCGTACCAGGGGGCGGCCACCGGAGTCGGGGGCATCGTCCGCGATATCTTCGCCATGGGGGCCTACCCGAGGGCGATCCTTGATTCGCTCCGCTTCGGCCCGCCCTCCGACCCGCAGAGCCGATACCTCTTCGAAGGCGTGGTGGCTGGCATCGGCGGCTACGGGAACTGCCTCGGCATCCCTACGGTTGGCGGCGAGACCTTCTTCTCGGAGGGCTACCGCGGGATCCCGCTCGTCAACGCGATGTGCGTGGGTATCGCCCGCGCCGACCGGCTTGTCAGCGCCCGCGCAGAGGGGCCGGGGAACGTCCTCCTCCTAGTGGGCGCCGACACCGGCCGCGACGGCATCCACGGCGCCAGCGGCCTGGCCAGCCGCACGGACCCCGAAGCCCGTTTCGAGGAGATGCGCCCCGCTGTGCAGGTGGGCAACCCCTTCCTCGAAAAGCTGCTCATGGAGGCCTGCTGCGAGCTCGCCGCCGAGCACCGGGACTGGATCGTCGGCATGCAGGACCTCGGCGCTGCTGGGCTGACGAGCTCGGTCGTCGAATGCTGCGCGCGCGCCGGCACCGGCGCAGTCCTCGACCTGGAGCGTGTGCCCCGCCGCGAAACGGGGATGACGCCCTACGAGGTCATGCTAAGCGAGAGCCAGGAGCGGATGCTCATCATCGCCAAGCGGGAGCATGTCGACGACGTCCGCCGGCTCTTCGATCGCTGGGAGCTGCACTGCGAGCCCATCGGAGAGGTGACTGCCGGCGACGAGGTCGTCGTGCGCGAACACGGCCGGGTGGTGGCCCGCGTGCCCGTCCGCATCGCCACCCAGCCCCCCGAATACCGCCGGGAAGGGCGGCCCGACCCCGCCATCCTCGCCCTGCGCGACCGCGATCTCTCGACGCTGCTGGACCTCGATCCCAGCCGCGCCTCCGAGACGCTCCTCGCCCTGCTCCGCCGGCCGAACATCGTCAGCAAGCGGCCCGTGTTCCGTCAGTACGACCATCAGGTGCTGGCGAGCACGATTATCCCTCCCGGCGGCGATGCCTCCCTCATTCGCGTGCCTGGCACGACCCGGGGACTGGCGCTCACCACCGACTGCAACGGCCGCTTCTGCTACCTCGACCCCTACGCAGGGGCCGCGCTGGCCGTTGCCGAGGCGGCGCGCAACATCGTGTGCACCGGCGCCTGGCCAATCGCCGTGACCGATTGCCTGAACTTCGGCAATCCGGAGCGCCCGGAAGTCTACTACCAGCTCGAGCAGGCGGTCCGCGGCATCGCCGACGCCTGCCGGGCGTTCGGCATCCCGGTCGTCAGCGGCAACGTCAGCCTCTACAACGAGACCGAAGGCCGGGCGGTCTTTCCCACCCCGGTTATCGGCATGGTCGGCCTCATCGAGGACGTCGCCCGGCACACGAAAGCGGCCTTTCCGCGCCCTGGGCTTCAGGTGTGGCTTGCGGGCGCGCCCCTCGAACAGCCCGTCGATGCCCTCGCCGGCAGCGAGTACCTCGAGATGGCCCACGGGCTCGTCGCCGGACGCCCCCGCGTCGACCTCGACGCCGAGCGCGCCCTCCTGGGGTTCCTCCGCGCCGCCCACGAGCAGTCGCTCCTCTGCTCAGCTCACGACTGCGCCGAAGGGGGCCTCGCCGTCGCGCTCGCCGAATGCGTACTTCTCGGCAATGCGGGATTCGCCGGCTTGGCGGCCGTTCCAGGCCGCCTCGACGCCGCGCTCTTCGGCGAGAGCGGCGCCCGCGCGGTCATCGCTGCCGAGCCGGGCGACGCCGACCGGCTGGCGGCGCTCGCGAGGGCCCACGGCGTCCCGCTCACGCTCCTTGGCATCACGAGCGCTGAATCCGAATTCCGCTTCGGACCGATTGCGGCCGGCCTCGAGGAGCTCCGCGCCGCCTACGAGGCGGGCATCTGACCCGCTGCGCTCAATAGCGGCCGCCGAGTTTCGAATGATCCCACGAGTACACGTCGACCGGTTCGACGCGGATGGTGACCCGCTTCGAGGCCGCCCGCAGCCGATCTTCGCTCGCCTCCAGCGGGATGGGGAGCCCCTGGTACTTGTTCGCGACCCGTGCCATCACCTCCGCCGTGAAGGCCGTATCCTCGATGATGGTTGCCGTCCCTTCGATGACGAGGCCCTTCAGCTCGTGGTAGAGCTTGCCGCTCTCCAGCATCACTGCCAGCTTCGGGTTCCGGCGTAGGTTCAGCACCTTCTGGCTCTTCGCGTAGGTGGTGAAGTGAATCTTCCCGTCGATGAGCACGTACCACATCGCGACGAGGTGCGGGAACCCCTTCGGCCCGATGGAGGCTACCTGGAGCGTCCAGCCGTTCTCCAGGAACTCTTGCTGCTCGTCAGGGGTGAGGGCGATCTCCGCGCGCCGGCTGGGCATCGTTGGCGGCTCCTTCGTCGAGGTTCGGTGTCGTTCGCAGCCTAGCGGCCGTCGGGCACCGGCACAAACGGGGCCCTACCGGCGGTAGCGCCGCCTTCGGTCGCGGCCGCCGGCCTGGCTCCGGCCGTAGCGAAGCGGCCCGCCCTTGCCGGCAACTTCGGCGAACGCGTGCAGCTCCTCCTCGGCACTGCCCGCCAGGAGCCGCCGCAGCTCCACGATCTGGTCGCGCAGAATGGCCGCGCGCTCGAATTCCAGCGCCTTCGCCGCTGCCTTCATTTGCGATTCGAGCTCCTTCACCAGCCGCAGCAGCTCGTCCTTCGGGGCGTCCCGCAGCGTGTCGTACTCGGCTTTCTCCTCGGCCACCTGCCGCACGCGGTCGGTGATGTCGCGGACAGCCTTCTGGATGCTCCGCACCTCGATCCCGTGCGTGCGGTTGTACTCCTCCTGAATCCGGCGCCGCCGGTACGTCTCCTCGATGGCCTGCCGCATGCTCTCCGTCACCGTGTCGGCGTACATGATCACCCGGCCCTCGACGTGCCGCGCCGCCCGGCCGATAGTTTGGATGAGCGAGCGGCTGGAGCGCAGGTAGCCCTCCTTGTCGGCGTCCAGGATTGCGACCAGGGATACTTCGGGCAGGTCGAGCCCCTCGCGCAGCAGGTTGATGCCCACCACGACGTCGTAGACGCCGAGGCGAAGGTCGCGGAGGATCTCCACCCGGTCGAGCGTCTCGATCTCCGAATGCAGGTAGTGGACCTTGATGCCCATCTCGCGCAGGTAGTCCGCCAGGTCCTCCGCCATCTTCTTGGTCAACGTGGTCACCAGGGCTCGCTGTCCTTTGTCGACCACCCGGCGGATTTCGTCGATGAGGTCGTCGATCTGGTTGCGCGTCGGCCGCACCTCGATCTCGGGGTCGAGGATCCCTGTCGGGCGGATCACCTGCTCCACGACCTGCGACGAGACCGAAAGCTCCCAGTCCCCCGGCGTCGCGCTCACGAAAATCGCCTGGTTGATATGGGCGAGGAACTCCTCGAACGTCAGCGGCCGGTTATCGAGGGCGCTCGGCAGCCGGAAGCCGTACTCCACAAGCGTTTCCTTCCGTGAACGGTCCCCGTGGTACTGTCCTTGCACCTGGGGCAGCGTGATGTGCGACTCGTCAATGACCAGCAGCCAGTCGTCGGGGAAGTAGTCGAGGAGGCACCAGGGTGTGGAGCCCGGGGCGCGCCCCTGCAGATGACGCGAGTAGTTCTCGATGCCCGCGCAATATCCCGTCTCCCGCAAGGACTCGAGGTCGTACAGCGTCCGCTCTTCCAGCCGAGCGGCTTCGAGGATCTTCCCTTGACTTTTGAGGTAGGCCACCTGCTCTCGCAGCTCCTGTTCGATGCTCTCGATAGCCTTCATGAGGCGGTCGCGGCTGGTTACGAAGTGCTTCGCCGGGTAGATGTCGATCTCCTCCCGCTCGGCGACGATCTCCCCCGTAAGGGGGTCGAGCTCGAGGATCCGCTCCACCTCGTCGCCCCAGAAGTCGATGCGTACGGCCAGCTCTTCGTACGCCGGCAGGATGGTGAGCGAGTCGCCCCGGAGCCGGAACTTGCCTCGGACGAGGTTGGTGTCGTTCCGCTCGTACTGCATGCTCACCATCCGCCGGATCGCCTCCTGCCGGGGGAAACGCTCGCCCCGGCGGAAGTGGAGGACGAATTCCTGGTACTCCGATGGCTCCCCCAGGCCGTAGATGCAGCTCACGCTCGCCACGATGATGACGTCGCGGCGGGTGAAGAGCGCCCGCGTGGCAGCGTGCCGCAGCTTGTCGATCTCGTCGTTGATGTCCGCGTCCTTGGCGATGTACGTGTCCGTCCGGGGGATGTACGCCTCGGGCTGGTAGTAGTCGTAGTAGCTGACGAAGTACTCGACCGCGTTCTCGGGGAAGAACTCCTTCAGCTCGGAGCAGAGCTGCGCGGCCAGGGTTTTGTTGTGGGCGAGGACGAGGGTCGGCCGCTGCACGCGGGCGATGACGTTCGCGATGGTGAACGTCTTCCCCGACCCGGTAACGCCGAGGAGGGTCTGGAACTTGTCACCGCGCACGACCCCCTCGACCAGCCGTTCGATGGCCTGCGGCTGGTCCCCAGTGGGCTGGAAGTCCGATACGAGGAGGAACTCCCCCGGCTTCCGGACGGCGGTGGAGGTCACGAACCCAGTCTACCACCGCTCCGAGGGCTCGCCGCCCTTGCCCCACCACGGAGCGCCGCATCATACTAGAGGTGTCTGGTGGCTAGAGCGAGGCGGACCCACCCGTTCCCATCCCGAACACGGTCGTGAAACGCCTCAGCGCTGACGATACTGCCGGGGCAACCCGGTGGGAAAATAGGCCGCTGCCGGACATTCGCCCCTCAGCGGGCGAATTTTCGTTGCCCGCGACCCATTGCTCGCCGCGTTTCCCTGCACGATCCCCCGCTGCTACAATCGCCATGCATCTCAACCTTCACCCTGGGCGCGTCCCTCGTCGTGACCGCCCCGCACACTGGAGTCCCCATGTCCGCCGAAACCGCCAACACCACCTCGTCCATCTCTGCCGCAACCGAGGAGGCCCCCGAGCCCATGGACATGCAGGCCCTGCTCGACAGCGAAGCGGGCCAACAGACACATCTCCGCCGGGGCCAGATCCTCGAAGGGGTGGTGCTCGGCGCGTCGGCTGATGGCGTCATCGTCGACGTCGGCATCAAGAGCGAAGCGATCATTCCGCCGAACGAAATGCGGTCCCTCGGCGTCGCCGGTGCCGCCAAGCTGAAGGCGGGTGACACCGTTCGTGTCATGGTTCTCCAACCCATGACCGCGGAAGGGCACGCAGTCGTCTCGCTCGACCGTGCCCGCGGCGAAGAGGGGTGGGCCACGCTCGCGCGCCTCTTTGAAAGCCAGGAGGTATTCGAGGCGGAGGTCATCGAGGCGAACCGGGGCGGTCTCGTAGTCAACATCGACGGCGTGAACGGCTTCGTTCCCCTTTCGCAGATCGAGAGCGTGCGCCGCGATGACCCCAACGTCCACGAGGCGCTCGCAGGGCTCGTCGGTCAGCCGCTGAAGCTGAAGGTGATGGAGCTCAACCGGCGGCGAAACCGTGTCATCCTGTCCGAAAAGCTCGCGCTCGCGGAATGGCGCCAGCAGCAGAAGGAGCGGGTCATCGAGGAGCTGCAGGAAGGGGAGATCCGCACCGGGCGGGTGACCTCGATCACCGACTTCGGCGTGTTCGTCGACATCGGGGGTGCCGACGGGCTCGCCCACGTCACCGAACTCACCTGGGAGCGCGGGAAGAAGCCATCCGAGCTCTTCTCCGTCGGCGACGAGGTCAAGGCCTACGTCCTCAAGGTCGATCGTGAGAATAAGAAGATCTCGCTCTCGCTGAAGCGGGCGCAGCCCGAGCAGTGGGAGCATATCGTGGACCGGTACGTCGTGGGCCAGATCCTCATCGGCCGCGTTTCGAAGCTAACGAGCTTCGGGGCCTTCGTGCGCATCGAAGGCCCCGTGGAGGGGCTTGTCCACATCTCGGAGCTCACGAACCGCCGCATCCAGCATCCCCGCGAGGTGGTGAAGGAAGGCGACGTGGTGCCTGTGAAGCTTGTGCGCATCGAGCGGGACCGGCACCGGCTCGGGCTCAGCCTCCGCCAGGCGAGGTACGACGCCGAAGCGATGGGATTCGTCTTCGATGCGAACGGGGCCGTCATCGACTACCCCGATGACGTCCGCCAGGAGTTCGGGCTGCCGCCCCGTCAGGAACAGCCGGCGCGGCCGAAGCGGGGCCGCACCACCCAGGAGATCGTGGAAGCTGCCGTCTCCCAGGAGCCGGAGGCGGTTTCGGCCATCGCCCACGCCTTCGCGCAAGCGTTCGAAGCAGCGGGCAACAGCCTGAGGCTGGCCGATTTGCCCGACACCCCTCCTCTCGGGGAGGAGGCAGGCGAAGCTCCGGGGATGCCCTCGGAACACCTTGACGCCGAGAATCGTAATAATAGTAGTGAGCCCATCGATGGCTCGCCGGAGCAGGCCACCGCCGGGGGCGCGGGGGTGACGGACGGCGACGCTGTCGAGGAAACGTAGCCTACGGGCTCGGAGTTCGAACCATGGCCGATCGATTCGACAAGTTCACGGAACGGGCACGGCGAGTGCTCACCCTCGCCCAGGAAGAAGCGCACCGCTTCAACCACAACTACATCGGCACCGAGCACATCCTCCTCGGCCTCGTCCGGGAGGGGGACGGCGTGGCCGCCAAGGTGCTCGCCAACCTCGGTGTCGAACTGAACAAGGTCCGCTCCGCTGTCGAGTTCATCATCGGCAGGGGGGACCGCACTGTCCTCGGAGAGATCGGCCTCACTCCGCGTGCCAAGAAGGTGATCGAGCTCGCCGTCGATGAGGCGCGGCGGCT
>DAOUCS010000097.1:0-7218 GCA_034431815.1 Dehalococcoidia bacterium | reverse complement strand
CGCCTGCTCAACGGCCAGGAGAAATGATCGGGGCCGGGAGCACTGCTCCCGGCCCCATCGGCACAGCGTGTGAGTGCCGGACCCCTCAGAGAATCGGCAGGTACTCCTTGAGCTCGAAGTCGGTGACGTGCTTCCGGTACCGGTCCCACTCGATGCGCTTGTTCTTGAGGAGCGATTCGTACACGTGGTCGCCGAGCGTCTCGCGGAGCCACGTCGACTGCTCGGCGATCTCGATAGCCTCGATGAGGCTCCCCGGCAGCGTCTCGATCCCGCGCCGCTTCCGCTCCTCCTCCGTCATCTCGTAGACGTTCTCCTCTACCGGCGGCGGGAGCGGATACTCGTGCTCGATTCCGTCCAGCCCCGCTGCGAGCATGACCGCGAATACGAGGTACGGGTTGCAGGCGGGGTCGGGTGAGCGGTACTCCACCCGCATGTGCCGCTCCTTGCCGGGTTCGTACTCCGGAATGCGGATGAGGTCGCTCCGGTTCCGGTGGGCCCAGCTCAGGTAGACGGGCGCCTCGAACCCGGGGATGAGCCGCTTGTAGCTGTTCACCCACTGGTTCGTCACCAGCGTCATCTCGCGCGCGTGCTTCAGCAGCCCCGCGATGTACCCCTTCGCCACGGCCGACAAGTGATCGGGAGCGTCGGGGTCGTAGAAGGCGTTCCGTTCGCCGCGGAAGAGCGACTGGTGCACGTGCATGCCGCTGCCGTTCACCGTCGCGATGGGCTTCGGCATGAACGTCGCGTACACCCCGTGTTGTTCGGCGATCTCCTTCACCACGTGCCGATACGTCATGGCGTTGTCTGCCATGGTGAGGGCGTCGGTGTACCGGAGCGTGATCTCGTGCTGGCTCGGGGCCACCTCGTGGTGGCTGTACTCCACCTCGATGCCCATCGCTTCCAGCGCCAGCACGGTCTCCCGCCGGAGGTCCGCTGCCGCATCCGACGTCGTGTCGAAGTACCCCCCGTGGTCGAGCGGCTCGGGCGCCTCGGGGCTCTTGAAGTAGAAGTACTCCATCTCCGGGCTCACGTAGAACGTGAACCCGAGCGCTGCTGCCTGCTCGATCTGCCGGCGGAGCACCCGCCGGGGGTCCCCTTCGAACGGCCGACCGTCAGGGTGGTAGATGTCGCAGAACATCCGCGCCACCGCCCGCTCCTTCGGGCGCCAGGGGAGGATTTGGAATGTGGTCGGGTCGGGCTTCGCGATCATGTCCGACTCGTCGATGCGGGCGAACCCTTCAATCGACGAGCCGTCAAAGCCCATCCCGTCTTCCAGGGCCTTCTCCAGCTCCTCGACCGTGATCGCGAAGCTCTTCAGCGAGCCGATGATGTCGGTGAACCAGAGGCGAATGAATTTAACGTCGTGCTCTTTGCAGGCTGATATCACGTAGCTGGCGGAATCGGTCATAGCCCCTCCTTCAGATCTCGGGTTCGCTGGCCTCGGGAGCCAGGGTACCTCCACTCGATGTCATCGGTGTTACGCGCCACCCTCATTCGTGATGCGTCCGAAGAGGTCGTAGTCGCCTGCCGACTCGATGCGGACGCGAACGCGCTGCCCCGTTTCGGCCCGCCCGTAGGCGATGACGAGCCCGTCGACCTCCGGCGCCTCGCGGTACGTGCGTCCCGCCACCACTGGCTGCCCGTCCTCGTCTTCCCCGCTTCCCTCGACCAGCAGGTCGAGCTGGCGGCCGACGAATCGGCGCGCGCGGCGGGCGGCAATGCGGCGCTGGATGCGCATGAGCCGGTCCCGCCGCGCTGCCTTCACCCGCTCCGGGACCTGGTCGGGGAGGTCGTGCGCCGGCGTATGCGGCTGCCGGGAGTAGGTGAACACGCCTCCATGGTCGAATTCGATGGCCCGGACGAAGGCTTCGAGTTCGGCGAACTCCTCCTCCGTCTCGCCCGGGAAGCCCACGATGAGCGATGTCCGCAGGACGATATCGGGCATCGCTTCCCGCAGCATGCGGACCATCGCGAACGTCTTCTCCGGGTTGTGGGGGCGCCGCATCCGGCGAAGCACTGCCGGCGAGCCGTGCTGCAGGGGCACGTCGAGGTACTTCACCACGTTCGGCAGCTCGGCCATGGCCTGCACGAGCTCCGGCGTCACGCGGCTCGGGTACGCGTACATAACCCGGAGCCATACCTCGTCGCCCACTGCCTCCGATAGGGCCCGGAGGAGCCCGGGGAACCCTTTCCCCGGGGCGAATCCGAAGTCTTCGCCCCACGCCGTGGTGTCCTGGGCGACGAGCACGAGCTCGCGTGCCCCGGCCTCCACGAGCCGCTGCGCTTCGCGCACGAGGACGCCGAGGGGGACGGAGCGGAACCGCCCCTTGATGCGCGGGATCACGCAGAACGTGCATGGCGCATCGCAGCCGTCGGCCACTTTCAGGTACGCGCTCGGCCCGCGGAGGCGTGCCGGCGTATCGGGGATGTCGTAGACGGCCTCCGCGTCCACCTCCAGCAGCCGGGCGACCTGGGCCCACTGGCCGACGCCGAAGATGTGGTCGACTCCCGGCGCCTCCGCCCGCACCCGGTCCCCGGCGATCTGCGTGAGGCACCCCGCGACGATGAGCTGCTGCCCCGGCCGTTTCCTCGCGGCCAGGCTGCGGATGACTTCCAGCGATTCGCGCTGGCTCTGCTCGATGAAGCCGCAGGTGTTGACGATGATGGCGTCCGCCGACTCCGGGTCGGTGGCCGGCTGGAGATGGCCGGCGAGCAGCCGCTCGAAGTGCTCGCTGTCCACTTCGTTCTTCGGGCAGCCGAGCGTGACCAAGTGGTACGTCTTCGCGATCGCCATCACCGGCCACCGCTCACGACGATGAAGACGGTATCGCCAGGCTCCCCGCGCACGCCCGGTGCGGGGCCCTGGTCGATGACGATGCCGGCCGGGCGGTCGCTGAGTTCCACACGCTCCGAGGGTACGAAGCCCGCCTCGGTGATGGCGAGGCGAGCCACTTCCACTGGCTGGCCGATGACGTTCGGCACTACGCCCGGCGTCACCTCGAGCCCGCTCGTGGCACCCGGCGTCCTATTCTCCCCGGGGGAGTCCTCCGTCTGGGTCGCGGTGGCCGTGGGCGCGGGTGGCGCACCGTCGCCGCCGCCAACCTGCGCGATGATGAACGCCAGGCCCAGCACGAAGAGCGTGATGGCTATGGCCGCCACGGCAGCGATAGCAGTTCGAGCGGGAACTGCGCTGCCGACCTCGACGGGCCGCCGCGGCACGCCGATGTCGACGCCGATCATCGGCTCATACTCCTTGCTGCCTCCGGACGGTCCGGGACGCTCGCCCGGACGCAGGGGGCGCACGCCGCGGCTCGGCGGCGTGAACGGCTCCGGTGTCGGCCTCCGCCACTGGGGCCTGCCGGCAGGAGGCGCTTCGGGTTCTCGCGCAGTCGGGCGCGGGGGAGCGTACCGTGAGGCCGGGCCGTTCTCGACCGGAAACAGCGCCAGCATCCGTTGCGGATCGAGCCCCAGGTACTGCGAATACGAGCGGAGAAAGCCCCGCGCGTACACCGGCGCGGGGATGATGTCGAACTCCTCGTTCTCGAGCGCCTGCAGGTAGCGGCGCGAGATGCGCGTATCCCGCTCGGCGTCCTCGAGGGTCAGCCCGCGGGCCTCGCGCGCCCGGCGGAGCGTAGAACCTAGTTCGCCCATGACAACCTCAGGATACCGAGTACCGTACCATTCCCCCTGCACAGGGGACAGGGAACGTGGGCTCACCCGCTCGCCACGGGCACGTCGAGCTGGTGCTTCCAAACCTCGGCCATCACCCGCTCCCCGAGCGCCTCGTCGGGCTCGACGATCGGCAGCCGCGGCTTCCCGATCTCGAAGCCGAGCCGCCGGAGGATGTAGCGGATGGTGCTGGGATTGCCGTTGGCGAAGCAGGCGTTCGTCAGCGGCACCAGGCGCCGATGGATGGCCGCCGCCTCGGCGAGCTGCCCCGCGGCCACGAGCTCGAGCATCCGCCGAAGCTGCCCCGCGACGATGTGGCCGGTGACGCTGATGGCCCCGTAGGCGCCCATGCACCAGAGCGGGAAGTTGTCGTTGTCGTTCCCGCTCCAGATCTTGAATCCCGGCGCCGCCTCGATGAGCTGGGCGCTGTGGGCCAGATCGCCGTTCGCCTCCTTGTCGCCAGCGACGTTCGGGAGTTCGGCGATACGCAAGAGCGTCTCCACGGTCGCGTTCACGCCGGTTCGGCTCGGCACGTTGTACACGATGACAGGCAGCGACGTGCTCTCGGCGATGGCCCGGAAGTGCTGGTAGATGCCCTCCTGCGAGGGGCGTAGGTAGTACGGCACCACCGCCAGGATCGCGTCGGCCCCGGCTCGCTCCGCCCGCTTGGCGAGCCCGATCGAATGGTGGGTGTCGTTCGTTCCCGCGCCGGCCACCACGGTGGCGGTGTCGCCGAGCTCCTCCTTCACCGCTGCCCACAGCCGTTCCTTCTCGTCGTCGGTGAGAAGCGGTGCCTCACCGGTTGTCCCCGTGACCACAACCCCTTCGTTGCCCGCGGCGATGAGGTGGCGTGCCAGCCGCCGTGCATGGGCGTAATCGACCTCGCCGTCGGGCGTGTAGGGCGTCACCATCGCCGTCATCAACCGCGCCAGCGGACGCATGGCTCACACTCCTCGATGCTCCTCGCTCCGGACGATTGTACTCCCTGCCGCTCGTCGGGGCTTATTCGTGGCGTTCCACCCACCGCCCCTGGAAGAGGAGGAGGTCACCCTCCCGGACGCGAACCAGTGCTGGCGACATTTCCACCTCGTTGTGGACACCCAGCGGACTGAAGGTGAGCGTGGTGTCGCGGAGGTTCCAGCGCAGGTTCTCTGTCGTCACGCCGCGACAGGTGCCGATGGCCACCAGCGACACCACGGTCCCCGGCGCTGCCTCGACCCGCGTCTCTCCCTCCACCAGTCTCACTTCGAACTGGTCGTCGATGAGGCGGAGCCTCGCTTGCCCCCGGAAGAGGACCAACACCGAAAGGTTCGCCAGGGCGTGGTCGGCGCGGCCTCCCCCGAACCCCGCCACGTCGATCGCGGTGCACCCGCGGCCGATGGCCCAGGCAATCGCCTTCTCCAGATCGGTCCGATACCGGTCGTCGTCTTCCAGCAGCCGGCTAGGCCCCAGCCTCGCGCGCGCCTCGGCCGATACCGAGTCCAGGTCGCCGACCACCAGGTCCGGTTCGATGCCTGCCGCGAGAGCCTTGTCGGCCGCACCGTCGGCGGCGACCACGACGTCAGCTGCCTCCGCCAGTTCACGAAGCAGCCGCGCCGAAGGGAATTCGCCGTCGGCGAGGACGAGGGCTCGCATGCCCCAAGTATCGCCTGCCGCCTGCTAGGAGGCTGCCCCCAGTGCCCCTGCCGCGGCAGCCACCGCTGCCCGCACGAATGCCCGCTGGTGCGGGGCGAGGTCCTCGAACTGCAGATGGAGGCGCACGGACCCGTCGGGCCCGGGGGAGGTGCCCACGACGTTGCAGCGAACGTGGGCCGCATACCCGAAGAGCTGCAGGCCCACGTCGATGCTGCTGCCGGGGGCCGGCGCAGCTTCGGGCGGCACCGCCACCGCACAGCCTCCCTCGGAAATGTCGAGCGGCCGGGCGGTCATCGTTCGGCCTTGGAATGCAACCTGCGCCGTGCCTCGGACCGGGAACCGGGCGCTCCGCCGGGCATCGAACCGAACCCACGGCGTCCGCCGCTCCACCAACCAGCGCTCTGCCGAAAGCTCGGCGACGGTGGCCCGGCAGGCGTAGCGCGCCGTGGGGGGTCCGAACATGAGGGTGACGGTCTCGTGCGGCCGGCACTCCAGCGGCGGCGCTTCGACCGCTAGCCGCGGCGGATTGTCGTCGAGCACGCGCGTTACCGCTTGGGCGCACGGCTCCGGCACCACCAGCAGGACAAACGCCCCGCGGGGCAATCGAATTCCATCGCTCACACTCACGTTATCGTCACCGGTGGCCGCGCTCTCGACCGGCCCGAGGCTCTGGACGTTCGCTTCGAGTGGCTGCACCCTGGACCACGTGCCGTTCGCCGCCGACCTGCAGGCAGGAGCCTTTCCTTTCTCGTTGGAGATCACGCCGCCGCAGCGCATGCTCCGCGGCGTCCTCCTACGCCGCGCGCGGCTGCTGGGCGACTGCGTGCGCACCATCAACGTCATCCAGAGGCCGGACCGCCTGCCGAGCCTCGATGCCTCCATCGAGCTCCTCCGCCACGGCTTCGAGCCGGTATGGCACCTGGTCACTCGGGGCCGAGAAGAAGACGACATCCGGGCCGACATCGAGCGGGCAGCGGCAGCCGGCATCCGCCACGCCCTCTGTCTCCTCGGCGACCACACCGTCGAGCGGGAGCCCGCCCGCCCCCTGCGTATCCGCGAGGCCATCGCACTGATGCGCGAACTTGCGCCCGCTATAACGGTGGGCGCGACGCTCAACCAGTACGCGCCCTCGGCCGAGGCGGTACTCCGCAACCTCCTTCCGAAGGTCGAAGCAGGCGCCGCCTACGTGCAGACGCAGCCGGTCGTCGACCTCGAAGCATTCCTGCGGCTTGCGGAGCGCGTCCGCCGGGAGCTTCCGGACTTGCGCATCGTGCCGATGGTGATGCCCATCGTTGCCCCGGAAACCGCCCAACGGGTCGGCGCACGCCTCGGCTTTTCCGTAGGCGAAGCCCTCTTGAGCAAGCTCGCGGCCGGCGACGGATGGAAGCTCTTCCAGGACACGGCCGCACGACTCAAGAGGTGCGGCCTGGCCGACGGGATCGCGGTGATGACCTTCGAGATGGATCCTGCGCCTGAGGTGGGGGACCGCATCCGCGAGGCGCTCGCTGCTGCCGGGGCTCTCTCCTGCTGAAGGGCGGATCGCCTCGTCCCCTTTGAACTTTCAAGCCCCCTTTCGAGACCGTGCGCTCTAGCCGAAAAACGTCATCTGATGACGCATTTGCACAGGGTTCCGTGGGTGGCGCAGGCGGACACCATAGATCTCGGGAAAAACGTCATCAGATGACGCAAGCGCAGCGCCTTGATCCGTGATCTCGGCATGATTCTGTGATATAATGGCGGCGAGCTGACGCCCTTTCAGGCTTCCGCTTCCCCGGAGCAGCCGAAACGGTCCGGATTCGGAACGGAACATCGTGCTTTCGCTGGCAGCGGCACGCTCGACAGGGGGCGGCATCGGAATCGGGCGGAGCTCGCGATCCCCTTGTCGGAGGTGTTCCGAACGTGACCTCCCCAACT
>DAOUCS010000096.1:0-10084 GCA_034431815.1 Dehalococcoidia bacterium | reverse complement strand
CCTTCGCGTCGGCGACGTCGCGGCGCCGCTGGGCGACGATGCGCTCGAGGATCGACCCTTCAGCCATCGGCCAGCTCCTGAGAGCGCCGAACGTACGTCTCCAGCACGCGCCGGGCCGCGCCCGAGCCGAGTGCCTCGCGGGCGAGGTCGGCTCCGGCCCGGACGTCTCCCACCATGCCGGCGGCGTAGGCGGCCGTTGCCGCGTTCATCACCACGAAATCACGCACCGCCTCGTGCGCCTCGCCGGCCACCAGGGCGCGGAGGACGGCAGCGTTGTCGGCCGCGTCGCCTCCCCTGACGGCGGCCAAGGGGTGCGCGGGCAGCCCGAACGAGTCCGGAGCGACCTCGAATTCGGTCACGCGGCCATCCTCCACCAACCAGCATCGGGTCGGTGCCGAGGGGCTCACTTCGTCGAGGCCATCCTCCGAGTGGACGACGACGGCCCGCTCGATCCCGTTGAGCGCCAGCGCCTCGGCCACGAGCGGGGCGAGCGGCCGCGCGCCGACGCCGGTGAGCTGCGCCCTCGGGCGCGCCGGGTTCGTGAGCGGCCCCAGGATGTTGAACACAGTGCGGAACCCCAGTTCGCGGCGGGGCCCCGCCACATGCCGCATTGCCGGGTGGAACCGCTGGGCGAACACGAAGCAGAAGCCGCACTCCTCCACGAGGCGGGCCACCGCCTCCGGCCCCAGGTCGATGCGCGCCCCGAGCGCCTCGAGGATGTCGGCGCTCCCGCAGCGGGATGACATCGCCCGGTTTCCGTGCTTCGCCACCTTCGCTCCCGCAGCGGCCAGCACGATCGCCGCTGCCGTCGAGACGTTGAACACCGCCGCCCCGTCGCCCCCGGTGCCGACCACGTCGACGGCTCGGCTCACTGGAATCGGTTCGGCATGGGCCCGCATCACCCGGGCACAGGCCGCTACCACCTCGGGCGTTTCCCCCCGGAGCCGGAGCGCGGTCAGGAAAGCGCCCACCTGGGCGGCCGTCGCCTCGCCGCGCATCATCGCCTCCATGGCGCGCTCGGCGAGCGGCGCCGTGAGCGGCTCTCCTTCGACTAGGGCCCGGAGCACCTCCTGCATCACCATCGGCCGCCCCGCATCTCGAGGAAATTCTGAAGACACTCTTTCCCGTATTCGGTCGCGATGGACTCCGGGTGGAACTGCACCCCCTCGATGGTGTACTCCCGGTGGCGCACCCCCATGATCACGCCCGATTCCGATCGCGCGCTCACCTCCAGCACGGGCGGCTGCGTCTCGGGTATGCCGGCGAGGGAGTGGTAGCGGACGGCCTGGAAGCCGTTCGGGATGCCGCGGAAGACGCCCTTCCCGTCGTGGAAGATGCGCGACGTCTTGCCGTGCTTGATCTCGCCGGCGCCGGCGACCCGGCCGCCGAAGGCCTCATAGATGCACTGGTGCCCGAGGCAGACCCCGAGAATGGGCACCTTGCCGGCGAACTCGCGGATCGCGTCCATCGAAATCCCGGCATCTTTGGGGCCTCCCGGGCCGGGCGAAATGACGACGCGGTCCGGTGCCAGCGCACGCAGTTCGTCGATCGTCACCTGGTCGTTGCGGAAGACGACGACCTCGGCCCCCAGCTCGCAGAGGTACTGGTACAGGTTGTAGGTGAAGCTGTCGTAGTTGTCGATGAGCAGGGTCGTCATCCGTCGAGCCGCTCCTCCCTTCGGAGGTCGTCGGCGATGTGCTGCAGCGTCGCTGCCAGCTCCTCCGGCGTAAAGCCGAACCCCCGGCGATCGAGCCGGAACTTGGCTGCCAGGTACTCCGGGTCGAACGACGCCGGCGATCGCAGGTCGAGGGGGTAAGCCGTGCCCGGCTCGCCGAGGAGCGCGACGAGGAAGTATCCGTCGCCGGCGCCCCGTGCGAAGCGTGCGGTTTCGTCGAGCAGTGGCACAAGCATCACGTCTACGCTTCCCGCCCGGTAGAACCGCACGCCGACGTGTGTGACGCGCTTGTCGCGCAGTTCGGTCATCATCGCCCCTGCTCCTTCCGGCGCCGCCGTTCCCGCTTCCGTTCGAACTCGGCGACCACCTCCTCCATGATGGGCCAGGCTTCGAGCGCTGCGGGGAAGCCGCTGTAGGCGGCGACGGTCCGGAGCGTCTCCGCCAGCTCGTCGCGGGTCGCGCCGTGGTTGAGGGCGCCTTTGATGTGTGCGCGCAGCGCTGTGGGGCGCCCCTGGGTGGCGAGCATCGCCACCACCAGCAGGCTCCGTGTCTTCCGGTCGAGCCCCGGCCGTGCCCAGATGTCGCCGAAGGCGAAGTCGACGATGTCGTCGGCCAGCTCGCGGTAGTCGCGCTTCAGGAGCCGGTAGGCTGCTGCCGGGTCGCCGCCCATCAGCGTCCGGGCGACATCCAGCCCTGCCTGGCGCCGGTCCCCCGCCGGGCCGGCGGGGCCAGACGGAGGTGCGGCGTTGCTGCCTCCCGCCAGGAAGCTGGCGAAGTCCGCCGCGATGCGCTCCGCGTCGTCGGAGCGCTCGCACAGGCCGAAGGCGGCCATCACCGCTTCGCGCACGGGCGCGGCCATCGGCAGCCGCGGAAGTTCGTCTGCCGGAAGCCAGGCGCCTTCGCTGCCGGCGGGCGGCTGGGGCTCGCCGCTCCACTGCACCGGCAAGTACAGGTTGTAGACGATGCGCTGGCCGGCTGCCCCGGCGAAGAAGAGCGTTTCGAGAAAGCTCCCCGCTGGGTCGGGAACTTCGACCCCCTGGGCCGCCAGCAAGCTGGCCATGGCCGCATCGACGTCGTCGTGCTCCTCGCCGAAGGGACCGCCGGGCAGGTCCCACGTGCCGCTCCCGTCGCGCACGAGCCACAGCTCGCTCCCTCGAGCGAGGATGACGCCGATGCGGATTTCCTGACTCATGTCGTCCTCAGCGCTTGCATCGTGAGTACGCTCAGCAACAGGATGCGGAGCGAGGTCGGGAGCGTCACTTCCCGGAGGTCGTCGGCGCTCACCCAGCGGCCCGCCTCCTCCGGGACCTCGCCGTCCCATTCCCAGACGGTGTAGAACCCAGAGAAGTACGGCCGGTCGTCCTCCGGCGCCTGGTAGTCGAACGCGCCCTGCGCCCAGATGGTCCGGGCCACGATCCCGAGCTGGTCGAGGAGGTGCCCGCGGAGTTCGACCTTCCGGTCCTCGGCCAGCGGCCGGAACTCGCCGCCGGGCAGGCCGTACGCGTCGCCCCGGCGGAGCAGGAAGGCGCGCCCCTCCCGAACGAGGATGCCGTAGACCCGTTCCGGCCGGTCATCGCGCATCGTCAGTACCCCAGGCTCCCCGTCGGCTGCTCGGCGGCGGCCAGCTCCGCGCGGTCGATGGCTCGCAGCAGCGCCCGCAGCTTCGCCATGCTCTCCTGGTATTCGGCCTCCGGGTCGGAATCGTAGACGATGCCCCCGCCGGCCTGCAGGTAGGCGACGCCGTCCTTCACCACCATCGTGCGGATGGCGATGCAGGTGTCCAGGCTGCCGGCGAAGCTTGCGTAGCCGACCGCGCCGGCGTAGAGGTAGCGCCGCTCACCCTCCAGCTCGGCGATGATCTCCATCGCCCGCACCTTGGGCGCCCCGCTCACCGTGCCCGCGGGGAAGATGGAGCGGAAGGCGTCGTAGATGGTGCGGTCGGGCCGCAGCCGTCCCGTCACGTGCGAGACGATGTGCATCACGTGGGAGTACCGCTCGATGTGCATCAGGGACTCCACGCGGACGGTTCCCGGGATGGCCACGCGGCCGACGTCGTTCCGCCCCAGGTCGACGAGCATGATGTGCTCCGCCCGCTCCTTCTCGCTCGCTAACAGCTCCGCCTCCAGCCGGGCATCCTCCTCGGGCGTGGTGCCGCGGGGCCGCGTGCCGGCGATGGGGTGGGTCGTGACGACGCCTTCCTCGACCCGCACCAGGAGCTCGGGCGACGCACCGACGATCTGGAAGTCGCCCATGTCGAGGTAGAACATGTACGGGGAGGGATTCAGCGCGCGCAGCTGCCGGTAAATGTTGAAGGGGTGGACGGCCGTCCGCCGCGCCAGCCGCTGCGAGGGCACCACCTGGATGACGTCCCCGGCGATGATGTACTCGCGGATCCGCTCCACCATCGCCATGTACCCCTCTTTGCCCACGTTCGAGACCGCGCCGCCGTTCGCCCGCACCACATCGGCGATGTCCTCGACGGGCAGGGGCACCGTGCGCGTAGTGAGTCGCTGCACGATTTCATCAATCCGGTAGCCTGCCTGCCGGTAGGCGCTGTCCACATCGCCGTCGAGCCGGCAGTGGGTGACGACCTTCATCGTGTGGTGGATGTGGTCGAACACCACGAGCGAATCGCAGAAGAGGAACATCGCTTCCGGCAGGCCGAGGGGGTCGGCCAGGGGCCGCGCGACGCGCGGCTCGAAATGCCGCACCGCGTCGTAGCCTACGAACCCCACCGCGCCCCCGGTGAAGAGCGGAAGACCCGGCAGCCGAACGAGGCGGAACTGCCCCAGCTCGCGCTCGACCGGCAGCAGCGGATCGGCGTCGTACGCGTATCCCGGCCCCGTCCTGAGCACGCGGTACGGGTTCGCGCCGATGAAGGAGTAGCGCGCGAGCCGCTCACCGCCCTCCACCGATTCCAGGAGGAACGAGTACGGCCCTTCGCTCAGCTTCAGGTAGGCGGAAACAGGGGTATCGAGGTCGGCCGTGATCTCCCGATAGACGGGGACCAGATTCCCCGCGCCGCTCCGAGCCAGGGCGCGCACCTCGTCGAGTGTCGGCCGCAGCATTAGCAGTACTTCTGGAGGTAGTTCAGGTCGAGGGCGTCCCGCACCATGGCCATCGTCTCCTGCGCGAGAGCCCGCTCCCGCGCCGACCCGGCAGCCAGCGCGTCGCGGACCAGATGCATCCGGGCGGCGTAGTAGGCGCGCCGCTCCCAGATGGGCTTGAGGAACTCGATGAGGACCTCCGTGAGCCGCTCTTTCAGGGCAAGGTTGCTCACGCCTACGGTGCGGTACCGCTCCTCGAGGTCGGCCACTTCGTCTTTGTTCGGGTTGAACGCCCGGTGGTAGAGGATGATCGGGTTCTGGTCCGGGTCGCCCGGCTCGTTCGCAGCGCGTGGCGGCCCGCCGTACATCGAGCGGATCTTCTGGCGGACGGTGGCCTCATCGTCCTTCAGGAAGATGGCGTTGTTCCGCGACTTGCTCATCTTCGCCTGCCCGTCGATCCCGACCAGCCGGGGGACGCGTCCCACCAGCGCTTCGGGCTCGGGGAAGACGGGCGCGAAGTCCCGGTTGAAGCGCCGCGCCACTTCGCGGGTGAGCTCGATGTGCGGGAGCTGGTCCTCGCCCACGGGCACGAGGTGGGCCCGGGGCATGAGGATGTTCGCCACCTGCATCACCGGGTAGTTGAAGAAGGCGACGGGCACCGACCGGTTCCCGAAATCCTTCATCTCCGATTTCAGCGTGGGGTTGCGCTGGAGCATCCCCAACGGCAGGAACCAGCTCAGCCATACGGTGAGCTCGGCATGCTCGGGCACGAGGCTCTCGATGACGAAGCTGGAACGCTCGGGGTCGAGTCCGACCGCGAGCCAGTCGAGCGCCACCTCCCACACCGCTTCGCGCACCCGCGCGATGTCATCCGCGTAATCGGAGACCTGGTAGTCGGCGATGAGGAAGTAGCACTCGTACGCATCCTGCAGGCGCACCCAGTTCTCCAGGGCGCCGGCGTAGTGCCCCAGGTGGAGCGGCCCCGTGGGCCGCACGCCCGTGAGGATGCGTTTCCGTTCGCTCATGGGCGCCCTCCCCGCGCCGGAGCTGCGGCGCCGCGTGCCGGCGCGGGCTGTCGGCCCGCCGCGCGCTGTCCGCGCTCGGCCAGGCGGATCATCGCCTCCAGCTGCCTGCTCGCCTGGTCGGTGAGCGCGAGCTCGGCGCTGACGGTCGATTCGGGCTCGTTCGCGACCGCGAGCATGAGCTGCAGCCAGGCGCGGCACTGGGCAACTGCGCTCCGCGTCTCCCGGAGGGCGCCGGCTTGGGCGCTCCCCTCCTTGAGGCTCGCTTCGGCGAAGAGGCTGCAGGCGCGGCCGGCGGCGAGGAACGCCTGCTGATGGGCCTCGCCCGCTGCCCTCAGGTTCGACACGACCTTCAGCCTCGCCACCGACGACGCCAGGCGGAGCAGCGTCGCCCACGCATCGGAGCGTTCGTAATCGAATTCCATCGTCACGCTGCCTCGGCCCGGTAGCAGCCGTCGAGGAACGACCAGAGGCGGTCACACGCCGCCTCGGCTGCCCGAATGACGGCGTCTTCATCGGTGCACGCTTCCTGGATGCCTTCCATCTCCGAACCTGAGTGACCGATGTCGGCCACGAGGTGCACGGTGAAGAACTCGAACTGTTCGGGCGTCATGCCGTAGCACTCGCTCAGCCCCTTGATCTTCTGCCAGGCGATGCTCGGCACCTGACCTTCGTACGCGTACAGCGTCGCGAGGGCCTCGGCGATCGGGGCCTCGTGGCACATCCGCTGGAAATGCTCGATGAGCGCCCGCGTCTCGGGCCGAAGCGGGGCGCTCAGCACCTCGCTGCGGGGAACGCCGAGCGCCTCCGCGAACTCGAGCCAAAGCTCGGGATGGTTCCGTTCACCGTGCTCCTCATCCCACAGGTTGTCGAGCAGCAGCTGTCGGATGCGCGGCGATTCCGTCCGCGTATGGATGGCGCTCAAAAACCGGGGGAACATCGCCTCGAAGTGGTAGTACTGGCGGGCGTACTCGCGCAGCCGCTCGCGGCTCAGGGTCCCGGCCGTCCACTCCTGGTAGAAGGGATGCTTCAGCAGGGACCGCTCCTCGAGCACGGCCTTCAGCCGGTCGCGCAGGGTCGTCGTGGGGGTCGTCACCATCGTCATTCCACCTCCGGGAGGTGCTTCATCGCCTCCTTCACCTTCTCGGCCGGGTACTCCTCGTCGCGGAGCTTGCCCGCCATGTAGTCATCATACGCCTGAAGGTCGAGGAGGCCGTGCCCGCTCAGGTTGAAAAGGATCACCCGGCGTTCGCCCGCTTCGCGGGCCGCCAGCGCCTCATCGATCGCTGCTCGCACGGCATGGCTGCTCTCCGGGGCGGGCACGATGCCTTCGCAACGCGCGAAGAGCACGGCCGCTTCGAAGCAGGCTGTTTGCGGGTAGGCGATGGCCTCGATCTCGCCGTCGTGGTAGAGCTGGCAGATGAGCGGCGCCATGGCGTGGTAGCGCAGGCCCCCGGCATGGATACCCGGGGGGACGAAGGTGTGTCCCAGCGTGTACATCTTCAGCAGCGGGGTGAGCCCCGCCGTGTCGCCGAAGTCGTACCGGTACTCGCCTTTCGTGAGCGACGGACAGGATGCCGGTTCCACCGCCACGAAGCGGGTCTTCCGCCGGCCCTCCAGACGCTCGCGGAGGAAGGGGAACATCAGCCCGGCGGCGTTCGATCCCCCGCCCACGCAGCCGATGACCACGTCCGGATACTCGCCAGCCAGCTCCATCTGCTTCATCGCCTCCTGGCCTACCACCGTCTGGTGGAGGAGGACGTGGTTGAGCACGCTTCCCAGCGAGTACTTCGTGTCCTCGCGCGAGGCCGCATCTTCGACCGCTTCGCTGATGGCGATGCCCAGAGAGCCGGTGCTGTTCGGGTCTTCAGCCACGATGGCGCGGCCGGCGTTCGTGTCCGGGCTCGGGCTCGGCACCACCTTGGCGCCCCACGTCTCCATGAGCACCCGCCGGTACGGCTTCTGCTCGTAGGAGATGCGCACCATGTACACCTTGCACTCGATCCCGAAGAGCTGGCAGGCGAAGGCCAGCGAGGAGCCCCACTGCCCGGCACCCGTCTCCGTCGTGATGCGCTTCACGCCCTCCTGGGCGTTGTAATACGCCTGGGCCACGGCCGTGTTCGGCTTGTGCGAACCCGACGGGGAGACGCCCTCGTACTTGTAGTAGATGTGCGCAGGGGTATCGAGCGCCTTCTCCAGCGCCCGCGCGCGGTAGAGCGGCGTCGGCCGCCACAGCTTGTACACCTCGCGCACTTCCTCTGGGATGGGGATGTAGCGCTCGGTGCTCACCTCCTGCTGGATGAGCGCCATGGGGAAAAGCGGCGCCAGCGCCTCCGGCCCGATGGGCTGGTGGGTGGCCGGATGCAGGGGCGGCGGGGGCAGGCGCTTCATGTCGGCGGCGATGTTGTACCAATGGGTTGGGAGCTCCGACTCGGGGAGCGGGATCTTCCGGGTCTCGGCCATCGTCCTTCCTCCTGGATGACAACGACCCCCATCGCCAAAGGACGAGGGGGTCGCTCGCGGTGCCACCTTTGTTCCCCGGGATTCACCCCCGGGACACTCTCCCGCCGCCGCGCGCAGGCGCGGCGGCTGCGGCTTCGATAACGGTGCCGTCTCCGCCGGCAGCTACTGGGCAGTGCGCCGTTCGCCGCAGGAGCTCCCGGGCCCATTCACCTGCTGCGCAACCGCCGGCTCTCACCCACCCCGGCTCGCTGGAGGCCCGCCTTGCAGGCTACTCCTCCCGTTCCTCGCCGTTCCATGTTTGGTTGTCATCGAGAGGCTAGCCTGCCCCCTCGGCAGCGTCAACTCGCCCGGACGACGCTGGCCTCCGACGGGATTGGGGTCGCACCATGCGCCTGTGGAGTACCCCGCAGCCATTCGCCAGCTTCTCGAAGAACACGATCGGCTGCGCAGCCTTCTCGACGAGGCCCGAGGGCGCATCTCCCGTGCTCTCTCCGCCGGCGCCGACGACCTTGCCCCAGAGGATCAAGACTTCCTCGCCGACCTCGACGCCTTCCTCGCGGTGGACCTCGAGGCCCACATCGCCAAGGAGGAGCGCGTCCTCTTCCCTCCGCTCGAGCGGGCGAGCGAGGCGCTGCTCCGGCTGTGTGAGGACATGGTCGTCCAGCACGACGAGATCAAGGTCCGGCGGGACGTCTTCCTGTCGATCCTCGCGCACCTGCACCACGACCATACGGATGTCCGCGACGCTGCCGCCGCCGCACGCGCTTCCCTGGCAGCGAGCCCCGCGGCGGATGGGTCAGGGTTGCGCTCCCTCTGGGAATCGCTATTCACGCTCGGCGCCATCCTCGAAGGTCATTTCGACGACGAGGAAGGGGAGCTCTTCCCGGCAGCCGCCGAGGCGCTGAGCCCCGATGCGTTCGAAGCGATGCTGCCGGCGATGCGTGCCATCGACGAAGCGGCGGACGCGGGCTGAGACGTCGTTCGAACAGACGTGCGGAAAGGGCGTAGAATCGCGGAAAGCGCGGGAGCGCCGCCGTGAGCACCCCCATCCGCAACCAGTACCTGGAACTGAAGCGCCGCTACCCCGACGCCATCCTCTTCTTCCGCCTCGGCGACTTCTACGAGACCTTCGACGACGATGCCCGCATCGTCGCCCGCGAACTCCAGATCGCCCTCACCTCCAAACCGATGGGGAAGAACCTCCGCGTGCCGTTGGCGGGGATTCCGTACCAGACCCTCGACCAGCACGTGGCGACGCTCGTCGGCCGCGGCTACCGCGTGGCGATCTGCGAACAGCTCGCCGACCCCGCCTCGGTGAAGGGGTTGGTGCCGCGCGACGTCGTCCGCGTCGTCACCGCCGGAACGCTCACCTCGGAGGCGAGCCTCTCGCCCGATGCCCCGAACTACCTCGCCGCCTTCGTCCGGCAGCCGGCGCCGGGGGCTGCCGTCGCGGACGTCACGACCGGCGACGTGCAGCTCATCGAAGGGCCCCACGCTTCGCTCGAACTCGCCCGGCTCGCTCCCGCAGAACTCCTCGTCGAAGATGCCGCTGACGTTCCCTCTGGGCTCGTGGCTCCCGTCCGCGTGCGCCCACCGCTTAGCGAGCTCGCTGCCGAGGCCGAACTCGAGGGCCTGCTCGCCCTCCCGGGCCGCAGGGCCCTCATCCCGGGGCCTGGGGCGGCCAAGGCCCTCGCCATCCTCGCTGCCTACCTGCGCGAAACCTATCCTCCCGCCCTGGCCGCTCTACAGCGGTTCCGCACCGTCGAGGACGGCTCCTCCCTCCTCCTCGACGACCGCACCCTCCGCAACCTCGATGTGTTCCCTACGGGCGAACGCCGAGGTTCCCTTTTCGCCGTGCTCAACACGACGAGGACCGC
>DAOUCS010000095.1:0-3123 GCA_034431815.1 Dehalococcoidia bacterium | reverse complement strand
AAGGAGGTCTTCGACACGATCCGCAGCATCCTTCTCGGGGGTCTGGCAGCGGCAGTGCTGACGTTCGCGTCGGCTACGAACGTCCCGGTCGCCATGGCGCGCACGAAGATTCCGGACGGCTGGTACCGCTTGTTTGTGGTGGCGGAAAGCGGGGAGGCTGCGGTCGTTGGTCAGGCTGTCGGCGAGCCACTGGATATCGGCTCGACCTCGATGACATCCCCGCCCAAGTCGGGGAGCATCATCGTCCCGATGGGGGCGGGCACCGCTACCCCTGAGCCCCCTCCGGGGTGGCGGCATTGCCTGCCCGTGCCGACGCCGATGTGCACGCGCTAGGCTCGGCCGGGCCGCCGGCCGTCCACTCGGCGGCATTGCGGGGAGCGGAGCCCGAGCCCCGGCCTGTCACGAGGCCGGGGCTCCGCCTGCTCGCAGCATTCGCTCAAATGTTCTACACTCTCGGCACCGTGAGCCCTCTGCTGCGCAGTCTGCCGGGTCCCCGTGAACTCGCCCCCGCTCGCCGCATCCTCCGCGAGGTCTTCGGCTACGCCGAGTTCCGCCCCGGTCAGGCGGAGCTCATTGCCGCTGTGCTCGCCGGCCGCGATGCCCTCGGGGTGATGCCTACCGGGGTCGGGAAGTCGCTCTGCTATCAGATTCCGGCCCTCCTCGCCGAGGAGGGCCTTGTGCTGGTGGTGTCGCCTCTGCTTGCCCTGATGCACGACCAGGTGGCGGCCCTGCGGCAGTACGGCGTTCCCGTCGCCGCCCTCAACTCCACCCTTGAGCGCGAGGAACAGGCCTCCGTGCTTGGCGCTGCCCTCCGCGGGGGCGTCCGCCTCCTCTACGTCGCGCCCGAGCGGTTCGCCGACCCCCGGTTCGCCGCCGCCCTCCGGCAGCTTCGCGTTCGCCTCCTTGCGGTCGACGAGGCCCACTGCGTCTCGCAGTGGGGGCACGATTTCCGCCCCTCCTACCGCGACATCGCCGCCGCCCGCGCCGCTGCAGGGAATCCGCCGCTCATCGCCCTCACGGCCACCGCCGACGCCCGTGTCCGTGCCGACATCGTCCGGGAACTCGGCCTTCGGGACCCCGTCGTCTGCATCGCCGGGTTCGATCGGCCGAACCTCCGCCTCGCGGCGGTGCGGTTCGCCAGCGAGCGCGAGCGCCTCGCCGCGGTGGCCCGGCGGCTGAAGGAGCACCGCGAGGGCTCGGCCATCGTGTACTGTTCGACCCGCCGCCAGGTGGAAGCGGTGGCGGAGTACCTCGCCCGCTGGCGGATCGACTGCGCGGCGTACCACGCGGGCATGACCCCCGAGGAGCGGGAGCGGGTCCAGAACGCCTTCGTGAACGACGCCGTGCGCATCATCGCGGCGACCAGCGCCTTCGGAATGGGCATCGACAAGCCCGACGTGCGGCTCGTCATCCACGCCGGCCTCCCCCAGTCTCTCGAGGCGTACTACCAGGAAGCGGGCCGGGCGGGACGCGACGGCGAGCCTGCCGAATGCCTTCTCTACTGGACGCCGAACGACCGCCGCGTCCCGCTGTTCTTCATCGAACGCGAACACCCCCCGGCGGAGCGGGTGCGGGAGATCTACCGCGCCATCGAGGCGCAGGCGCCGGAGTGGGTGCGCATCGAAGACTTGGTGCCCGACGATCCCGCCGGGGTGAACGCCGCGATCCACGCGCTGGAGCGCTCGGGCCTCGTCGAGCGCCGGGCGCTCCTCGTGCGGGCGATCCCCAGCGCCGGCGAACGCGCGATCGACCTCGCCGCGGTCGAGGAGCACCGCCGCTATGCGCTCGAGAAGTTGGCGGCTATGGAGAGGTACGCCCGCGCCGGCGACTGCCTCTGCGCCCAGATCCTGCGCTACTTCGGAGAGGAGGGCGCCCCTGCCGAGTGCGGCCGCTGCAGCGTGTGCGCCCCGCGCGAAACGGAGCGCGGCGATGAGGCGGTGCGGAACGAGACTGGCGTCTTCCACGCCCTCCGTCGGCTCCGGCGGGAAATCGCGGCGAGTCGCGGCGTGCCTCCCTACGCCATCTTCTCGGATGCCACCCTTCGGGAGATGGCTGCGCGGCTGCCGCGGACGCCGGCCGAGATGGTGGCGGTTCCGGGTGTCGGCCGCGCGAAGTGGGAGGCGTTCGGCGAGCCGTTCCTCCAGGTGACGGCCGCCGCCGCGATCGCAGCCCGCAGCGCACCCGCCGTCCCACGCCGGCCTTCGCGCCGCGCCGCCTCCAGAGAAGGCCCCGGCGCGGGGCTTTCCGCCACGCTCCGGCGGACGTGGGAGCTCCTCCGCCAGGGCCTCGACATCGAGGCCGTCGCCCGGCAGCGCGGGCTCTCCCCAGGCACCATCGCCGACCACGTCGCCGAGCTCGTGGAGCTCGGCTTCGTCCGCGACATCTCGCCCTGGGTCGATGGGCAGACGCTTGCCCGCGTCCGCCGCGCTGCCAACGGCGGCCCCGTCGGCCGTCTCGCTCCCCTGAAAGAGCTGCTGGGCGACGGGGTCACCTTCGAGCAGCTCCGGATCGCCCGCGCGTGGCTCAACCGAGAGCTTCGCCGCTGAGCCGGCGCCTTGCGGGCGATAACCGTCGCCCGGATACTGAAGGTTGCCGGCCCTTCGCCGGCGGCTCCGCGGCGCGGAGCGCGGGCTCGGGCCCGGGTGGCGCAATGGCAGCGCAGCCGATTTGTAATCGGCCGGTTAGGGGTTCGAGTCCCCTCCTGGGCTCCACGCCGTGCGGGCTCGGCGCGTGGAGGGATGGCCGAGTGGTTAATGGCAGCAGACTGTAAATCTGCCGCGCGAAAGCGCTACGGGGGTTCGAATCCTCCTCCCTCCACCACCCCTACCGCGAGGTCGGCGCTCGGCCGGTAGACGTTCCCCTTACGCGGCCCGAGGTTGCGGAGCCTCGAAGAGCGGCGCGCGGACGAAGAGGAACTCGACCAGCGCCCTCCGGGCCATCCCCTCCGGAGGCACGAACTCCACCCCGGCCTCGATGGAATCCCCGCGCTGGCGGCGGAACGCCTCCCGGGCGATGAGCACGGCGGCGCGTCCTTGGGGGAGCGGGAGCGTGAGGATGTGACCGGCCGTGTCCGTCGGCCCGTCCTCCATTCGAAGCCGGGCTCCGTGCACGCTGAGGTCGAGG
>DAOUCS010000094.1:0-16425 GCA_034431815.1 Dehalococcoidia bacterium | reverse complement strand
CCTACACCCAGGCCGCCGGCGGCGGAACCGGCAGCACCCGCCATGGCCGACGCCGGGGTTCCAGCGGCCGCGCCCGGCGCGGAGGAGCGGCTTCGCGTCTCGCCCGTCGCGCGCCGCCTCGCCGAGGAGGCGGGCATCGACCTGAGCACGCTCCGCGGAACGGGCCCGGGAGGCCGGATCGTCCGCCGGGACGTGGAAGAGGCGATCCGCAGTCGGCAGGCCGCTACCGCGCCGGCGGCCGCTGCGCCCACGCGGGCGGCGACGGAGGCTCCCGCCGCTCCCGCCCCGGCGGCAGCAGCGCCGGCCGAAGCCCCCGGAGCACGCACGGAGCCCCTGACGCGCATCCGTCAGGCCATCGCCCGGCGGATGAGCCAATCGAAACGGGAGCAGCCCCACTACTACCTCACGCTCGACATCGACATGACCGAGGCCCTCGCCTTCCGCGAGGCGCTGAACGCCGCTGTACCCCAGGACCAGCGCGTGACCATCAACGACCTCGTCGTGAAAGCCTGCGCCATCGCCCTCCAGCGGCACCCGAAGTTCACGGCGAGTTTCACGGAAGAGGGGCTTCGCTACCCGGCCCAGATCAACATCGACCTCGGGATCGCGCTCGAGGAGGGGCTCATCGCCGCCTCCCTGCTCGACGTCGGGAACAAGACGCTCGGCCGGATTGCGGCCGAAAGCAAGGCCCTCATCGAGCGGGCGCGCACAGGCCGCCTCCGGGCCGAGGAGTACGGAAGCGGCTGCTTCACGATCACGAACCTTGGCGCCTACGGGGTCGAGACCCTCATCGGCATCATCAATCCTCCCCAGGCGGCGATCCTCGGCGTGGGCTCGGTGATGCCGAAGCCAGTCGTGCGCAACGGCGAGATTGTGGTTCGGCAAATCATGAAGGTCGCGCTCTCGGCAGACCACCGCGTCACCGACGGCGCCGAAGGTGCGCGCTTCCTCAAGGAAATTCAGTCGCTCCTGGAAAACCCGGCAAGCCTGGCCCTGTAGGGCAGTTTCAAACGGGCGCCGGCCGACCCTCCTCCCCGGAGCGCTGGGCAGGGACGGCATCGAACGGCAGCGGGCGCCCCATAACGTAGAACGGGGCCCCGTTCGGTGCGAAACGCATCTCCGTGAGCACCTGGAAGCCGAGCCGACGGTAGAGCCGGTGCGCCCGGCTATCGCTGCGCGTCGAAAGCACGCAGGTCGCCTGGCGGACTCCTTCCAGCAAGGCGGCGATGAGGGCGGTGCCGATGCCGCGGTTCTGCCAGGCCGGATGCACGGCAAGCTCCACCAGCTCATACGAGTCGGAGAGCCAGCGTTCCGCCGCCGCTGGCTCGAGGGCGGCAGCCACAGCGTCGTGCCACCACTGGCCAGGGGCGCCGCGGTAGCCGTACGTCATGCCCACGACCTCGCCGGTATCGCTGACGGCGCAAAAGGCCCGAAAGCCCTCGCGATACCGGTGAATCTCCACGATCCGCTCGCGAACTTCGTCGCCCCGGTCGGGATCGCTGTAGGGAGGGAGCGCGAAGGCGGCGCTGTAGACGTCGATGGCCCCCGCGAACAGGGGGCCATGCGTGGGCAGCGGCACGATGCGCCAGGAGCTCATCCCCGGTACTGGACGCGCTGACCCAAGCGGTCCTTGTTCAGCCGCTTGTTGAGGTGGAGACCCTCGAGGATGAACTCGATGGCCGAGGCGACCTCGCCCGGAGAAGCGTTCGGTGCCACGCGCGCCACCGCTTCCGCCATGCCGGGGATATCGCGCTGGAGCTTCAGGTACTGGCCGCTCGGCACCATGTCCCCGACTTCGACCGAGATGCCGGATTTGAAGCGCGCCACGATGGGCTCGAGTTCCGAGAGATTGAAGGTGCGGTTGAAGACGGCCGCCACGGCGCCCTGGAAGAGCTTCTCGATGATCTGCTCCTCGCGCCCTTCCTCGACCGTCTCGAATTCGACCTTTCCGGAGAACGAGGGGATGACGTAGGGCAGGTCGCTGATGCGGGGAACGACCCGGTCCTCCCCGGTGATGATGGCCCGCCGCATGGCGTTGGCCAGCAGGCTCTCGTAGTTCGCGATGCTCGCCCGCACGCTCACGCCGGAGCGCTGGTTCACATCGGGGCTGCGGCGCGCCAGACGGCTGATTTCGGCGATGATCTCCTTCATGTAGGCCGGGACGGCCACGTCGAAATCCGCCGGCACCGGGTGCGCCTCGGCCTCCATGATGTCGATCTCGTGCTCGATCCGGAGCGGGTAGTGCGTGCGCACCTGGGCGCCGTACCGGTCCTTGAGCGGCGTGATGATCCGCCCGCGGTTGGTGTAGTCCTCCGGGTTCGCGCTGGCCACGATGTAGACGTCGAGCGGGAGGCGGATGCGGTAGCCGCGGATCTGGATGTCGCGCTCCTCCATGATGTTGAGCAGGCCGACCTGGATCCGTTCGGCAAGGTCCGGGAGCTCGTTGATGCAGAAGATGCCGCGGTTCGTCCGCGGAATGAGACCGTAGTGGATCGTGAGCTCATCGCTCAGGTACCGCCCCTCGGCGACCTTGATGGGGTCGACCTCTCCGATCAGGTCGGCGATGGTGATATCCGGGGTGGCGAGCTTCTCCCCGTACCGCTCGCTGCGGTGGAGCCACTCGATGGGCGCGTCGTCGCCAGCCTCGGCGACGAGGTCGCGGCCCTGCTTCGTGATCGGCGCGTACGGGTTCTCCGGGATCTCGCAGCCGGCCAGCACCGGCGTGTACTCGTCGAGCAGATTCACGAGGGAGCGGATGATGCGCGACTTCGCCTGCCCGCGCTCGCCGAGGAAAATGATGTCCTGGCCGGCCAAGATGGCGTTGACGATGTGCGGAATAACCGTTTCGTCGTAACCGAAGATGCCCGGGAACAGCCGCTCACCGCGGCGGATCTTCTCGATAAGGTTCCGCCGCATTTCTTCGCGGACCGGGAGGACCTTGTAGCCGGATGCTTTCAGCTCTCCCAGCGTCCGCGGTCGTTCGAGACTCATGACGGTTCCTCTCCTCCCAACAATCCCCGGGGCAGCACGGACGGGGCGTCGGTCTTGCGGTGGTGGGGGGTCGGCCGGTGCGAACGCGCGTTCGGCATGGCTCCCTTGGAACCACTATAGGTAGCCGGGTAGGCGTGTCAACCAAGCGTCATCGGCGCTGCGCTAGACTCGCGGAGAGGACGCGATGAAGCTGTGGCCCTTCCGCCGAAAGCCGCTCATCACCGAAGACGTGTACGGCAGGCTCATGACCTCGTTCGGCCGCATCATCGACCGGGAACCGTTCCTGAAGGGTCCGTCCGAGGCATTGGCCGAACGCGTCGCCCGGGAACGGCCGGATCTCGTGGAGCGCGTGGACATGCGGCTCTACCGAGGAGCAGCGGTGTACCACCTTCGGCTGCTCGCCGGGTCGTGGATCATGGCGCGCGAAGGCGGCGTGCCCTCCGAAACCGCGGAGGTGTTCGAGGAGGCGGTCGCTTGGAAGTTCGCCCTCGCCGGCAAGGAGACCGCCTGGCTTCCTCGACGGCTCAGCCAGCTCGCACGGGGCGAATTCGAGCGCCAGACCATTCAAGACAGCTGACGAGCTGCGCCGCCGGTGGTCTCGACCCGTCGCAGTACCGCCTCCACCGCGCGCGCGCAGTCCACCATCTCGGGAACGACGAGGTACTCGTCCTTGGTGTGCTGGGCGTATCCCCCGCGTCCGATGACGACGCTGGCGATGCCGAACCCGCGGAGGATGTTGCCGTCGGTGCCGCCGCCGAGGGGCTTCGGCTGCGGTTCGAGCCCGAGTTCCCGGAGGACAGGGTAGAGGAGCCGGACGGCCGGATCGTCGTCGGTCAACGTGTAGCCGGGGTATTCGAGGCGCAGGTCGCACTCGATGCGCGCCTCCGGATGACGGGCGCGTACCTCCTCCACTGCACTCCGCACGCGCTCAGCCAGCTCCTCCGCCCGCGAGGGGTCCATGGAGCGGAACTCGCCCTCGATGCGGCAGTAATCGGGCACGGCGTTGCGGACCGTTCCTCCCGCGATGCGTCCGACGTTCGCCGTGGTTTGAGCATCGAGGCGGCCCTGGGGCAAGCGAGTGACCACTTCCGCGGCGACGGCGATTGCCGGAATCCCCTTTTCGGGTTCGACGCCGGCGTGCGCCGCGCGGCCGTGCACCTCGATGTCATAGGTGTAGTGGTACGGCGCTTGGCCCTGGATGTTCGACGGCGGCCCGCCGCTGTCGATGACGATGGCCGTGCGGGCCCGGAATGCCGAGGGGTCGAGATGGCGCGCTCCGACCAGACCGATTTCCTCTCCACGCGTGATCGCGACTTCCACCGGCCGGTGCGGCGTCCCGTCCTCCGCCAGCGAGGCCGCGACCTCCAGAATCACGGCGCAGCCCGCCTTGTCGTCGGCGCCGAGAACCGTTGTCCCATCCGAGCGGATGACGTCGGGACCGTCGAACCGGGGACGGATGCCGCGGCCGGGCTCCACGGTGTCCATGTGCGCCGAGAGCAGAACCGGTTCCCCGATTCCCTCGCGGCGGGCGATCACGTTCCCGAACGCGTCCTGGTGCGCGTCCCACCCGAGCGCCTGGAAACGCCTCACCAGCTCGGCAGCGATCTCGTCTTCGCTGCCGGAGGGGGAGTCGATGGCAACGAGGTCGAGGAAGGTCGCCACGAGGCGGTCACGATCGATCACGGCGGCCTCCGCGGTACGAGGGTTCGAGGCCCGAGCATAAGCCATCGGCACTGCCGATAAGGAAGGGCCTGAACCTCCGCGGCTAGAAGAGCGCCTGCGCCAGTTTCCGCTGGTACTCCTTGGTAATCGGCGAGTCGAGGCCGAGGATGTCGAAGACGGCCAGCATCGCCTTCCTTGCCGCGCCGTCAGCGAAGTTCCGGTCGAGCCGCACTGACTCGAGCAGCTCGTCGAGGGCGCGTTCGTACTCTCCTTGCGCCGCGAGCCACACGCCGTACCGGTACCGCGCCCGCGGGTCGCGGGGGTTCCGGGCGGCCTCGCCGGCGAGGTCTTCGTGCGCGTGACGCTTGGCGAAGCCCTCGAGGAAGATACGGTGACGGATGATCTTCGCCTGGCGGTCGGCAGGCAGGCGGGCGAGGAGCTGTTCAGCCTCCTCCGTTCGCCCGAGGCGGGCGAGCGTATCGCCGAGGCCGATGATGGCATCGCGATTGGAGGGCTCGGCCGCCAGGACTTCGCGGAACTTCGCCTCGGCGGTGGCGAGGTCTCCCGCCCGCAGCGCGTTCTGTGCGACGGCCAGGGCGGGGTTGGCCAGCGCGCCCGCGACGCGTTCGAAGAAGGCGCGAACCTGGGGTTCCGGAAGCGCACCGACGAATTCGGCCACGACGCGGCCGTCCCGGAAGGCCTTTACTGCCGGGATGCCGCGGATGTTGTACTGCATGGCCGTGCGGGGGTTTTCGTCGGTGTTCAGCTTTGCCAACACAACGCGGCCGTCGAACTGAGCCGCGACGCGCTCGATAATTGGGCCGAGCATGCGGCAGGGCCCACACCAAGGGGCCCAGAAATCGACGACGACAGGCACTTCCTTCGACTTTTCGAGCACCTTGGAAGCGAAATCGGCGTCGGTCACCTCGATGACCGCAGCGTCGGCCGGCATGGCGACCTCCTTCTGAGGGAAGATTTCGCTTCCAGCGTACGGAACCGACAGGCGAGATCGCCAACGAGGCGGCGCCGTCGTGTACGCTAGAGGTGGACGCCCAGCGGGCCGGGTGGCCGCTGCGGGCGACGCCCGCAGAGGAAAGTCCGGACTCCACCGGGCAGGGTGCCAGGTAACACCTGGGCGGCGCGAGCCGACGGAAAGTGCCACAGAAACATACCGCCGGGAGCTTCCCGGTAAGGGTGAAATGGTGCGGTAAGAGCGCACCGGCGTCCCGGTAACGGGGCGGCCAGGCAAACCCCACCCGGAGCAAGGCCGAATAGGGGAGGAGGGTGCCCGGCCCGTCAGCACTCCCGGGTAGGCCGCTAGAGCGCCGCAGCGATGCGGCGCCCAGAGAGATGGCCACCGCCCGCGCGGCGGCGCGGGTACAGAATCCGGCTTACAGGCCCGCTGGGCGTTTTACGGCTGTCCGAAGGCGAGGTTCGCCAGCGCATCCGCGCGGCGGTTCTCTTCCCGCCGCACGTGGCGCACGCGCCATTCGCGGAACGTCCCCAGCTCCCGCATCAGCTCGTAATACAGGGGCCGCAGCTTCGCATCCCTCACGCGGTACCGGCCTTCGAGTTGGCGCGCTAACAGTTCGCTGTCGACGCGAAGCTCGACCTCCTCGGCGCCGAGACGGGCGGCGAGACGCACGCCTTCGATAGCCGCGGTGTACTCGGCCTGGTTGTTGGTGGCCACGCCGAGCCGCCGGCTGATGGAGGCAAGCTCGCGCCCTTCGGTATCGACCACCGAAACGCCGATGGCCGCCGGGCCCGGATTGCCCCGGCTAGCGCCGTCGGCGTACACCACCAGTCTCACGGCGCCTCACACTCGGAGGAATACCCGCACTTGGCCACCATCGACCTCGATCCGGTCGACGACCTCGCGCAGGGCGGCTTGGAGTTCTTCGAAGGGGAGCTGTTCCCACTGCGCCGCGACCCGGTCGCGCAGCTCAGCCATGCGGCGGCGCCGGTCGGCCTCGTCCCGCTCGGCGGCGAGCCGCTCGCGCAGGTGCCGGATCTCCGCGTCGACTTCCTGCATTTCGGCCACCACGTCCGACCCGAGGGCGCGCATCCGTTCGACGGTGATATGGCCGTGCGCGGCATCGGCGACGAGCTCCTCGAGCTGGCGCTGCAGGCGGCGCCGGCGACCTTCCAGCCGCTCGATTTGGTTCTGGAGGTCGAGGGTAAAGGTATCGGAGTCGCCCGCCCGGCGCACGCGGGTCGAGGTCTCACCGCCTACCGCGAGCTGTTCCCGCACCTTCGCCTCCAACTCGGCTGCACGCTGCGTGTTGTACTCGCAGGCGTTTTGGTTCGTGCGCGTTTCGCATTGGTAGTAGCGGTAGAGCCCCGCCCTGCGCTCCCCGTCCTTCGTCGTCCACGACTGCCGGCGCGAGACGCCGATCATCCGGTTGCCGCAGCGGGCGCAGTGCACGAGCCCGCTGAGCAGGAACGGAGTGACACTGCGCGTGCGAGCCTTCGCCCCGCGGCGCTCCATGCGCTCCTGGACGCGCCGGAAGTCCTCCGGCGATACCAGCGCGGGGTGGCTGCCCGGAACGCGGACGCCGAAACGAGAGTAGGTGCCGAGGTAGACGCGGTTGCGAAGGATGTCGCGCACGGTGACCATCGACCATCGGCCGCCCTTCCTGGTGCGGATCCCCTCTTGGTTAAGCTGCCCCGCGATGCGCCGGATGCCCATGCCCTCCTGGAGGTAGAGCCGGAAGATGTACCGCACGACCACAGCCTCGTCCGGGACGAGCTCGAGGCGATTGCGCGGGCCGACCCGGTAGCCGTAGGGCGGACGGCCCAGGACCTCGCCCCGCACGGCCTTGCGGCGCATCGCCGAACGCACCCGCTCGGAGATGGGCGTCCCTTCGCCCCGTTCCGCCCAGGTATCAACCAGCTTACGGGCAGCTTCGGCTCCGGTATCCGCGGTCACGACCCGGACTCCCGTGGCTTCGATGGCGAGGAGCTTAGCCGCGGCTTTGCCGAGGTCCTTGCCGAGCACTCCGAGCGAGTCCACGACGACGAGGGTGAACCCGTGCCCGGCCTCCCGGAGGTACTCCAGCATCTGCCGGAAGCCGGGAGGGTCCGGGGCTTCGAGATCGGTGTCGAGGAACGTCGCGGCAACGTCGTACCCGCGCGCCTGACAGAATTCGAGGAACGCGCGGCTCTGGTCGGCGATGGAACGGCGGACCCCGCCACGTTTGGCGCCATCCACGAAATACGCCACCGCACGCATCGCTTCAGCCTACTACGAGGATGCGTTCGCAGTTGGGGCAGCGGGCCACGCCTGCGGGAGAACGGGCGGCTCGCCGAACCGCGTCGGGAACGGCGACGTGGCAGGCGGTGCACGTACCGGCTTGAATGCGGGCAACCGCCATTCCGCCCTTCCGGCGCCGGAGTTCCTCGTACAGTGCAACGAGGTGCGGAGGGACGGCGGGAAGGCATCGCTGCCGCTCGGCCGCCGTACGCTCGAAGGCGGCCTCGAGGGAGGAGCGCTCCTGGCGGAGGGCTGACGATTCGGCCTCCCACTCCTGCTCCCGGGCGGCGAGCTCGCGCCGGGCCTGCTCCAGCCGGCCCTCCGCGTCCTCCACTTGGGCCAAGAGCTCCAGCAGCACGTCTTCGTGGCGGCCCCGCTGCGCCTTGAGGGATTCGACTTCGCGGGCGATGCTCTCCAATTCCTTCGGGCTGCGCACCGAGCCGTCGTACAGCCGCCGCTCTTCGGGCACGATCTTGGCGTTAAGGTCAGCGATGCGCGCCTCCTCCTCACGCTGGCGGCGACGGAGCTCGCGCAGCTCCGCCTCGCGCTCGCCCACCGCAGCGCGCGCCTCCTCGAGCGCTTCGTTGCGGGCCAGCTGGGCGTCGATCGCTTCGATGCGGGCTCGAATGCGGGCGAGTTCGTCGTCAGCCAGCTGGAGCGCAAGGAGCGCGGTCGCGTGACTCATGAGGCTAACCCTAGCGCAAACAGTAGCGGGACGGGGCCCGCAGCTCCAGAGCGCGGCAGGCGACGAGGAAGATTTGAACAGTGAGGCAGCGATTATGACGTCTCGTGCCGGACGGCCCGAAGGGCGGGATATACTGAGCGTGAGGCCGCTGGAGGGGATCCCCGATGATCTTCAACGCCGCCCAGCTGCTGCGGGAGCGCCCTGGCGCGACCCGCTCGTACGACTTGGAGCCCGAATACCCGGTCCACCGGGGACACGTGGAGCTGCTGCGAGTGCCCAAGGGGGTGCTCGTGACCGCCGACATTGAAGTGATCCTCGAGGCAGAGTGTGCCCGCTGCCTCGTCGCCTTCGGCTATCCGGCGAGGCTTCACATCGAAGAGGTGTTCTACCAGCAGGTAGACGTCGACACCGGCGCCCGGATCGAGAGCGGGGCGCAGCCGGGAGACTTCCTCATCGGGCTGGACCACACGATCGACATTACCGAGGCGGTCCGGCAATATAGCCTGATGGCGGCTGCCATGCAGCCGCTCTGTCGGCCTGATTGCCCCGGGCTCTGCCCGGAATGCGGTCAGGACCTGAGCATGGGCGACTGCGGCTGCGACCGCACGCAGATCGATCCGCGGTGGTCGGCGCTGGCAGCGCTGAAGCAACGACTCGATGGATGAGCACGTGAAGGAGCGACCGCATGCCGCCGCTTCCGAAACGGAAGTACCCCAAGTCGCGTCAGGGGAAGCGCCGCAGTCACCTGGCCGTCAAGATCCCCCACATCGTGGAGTGCCCCCGGTGTCGGAATCCTCGTCCAGCGCACCACGCCTGCCCGATCTGTGGAACCTACCGTGGACGGGAAGCGGTGCGCATCCCCTCGCCGGACCTGGAGAGCTGAGCACGACGTCCCCGCAGCGGTTCGTGCCGCTGGAGGAGCCCGTGCGGACGGGCGAGGCGTGGGTGTTCCCCGGCCAGGGTTCCCAGTTCGTTGGGATGGGGAAAGAGCTCTACGAGGCTTTCCCTTCCGCGCGTGAGCTGTACGACCGTGCGGACGACATTCTGGGCTTTCCCCTGAGCCGCATCTGCTTCGAGGGCCCCGAGGAGGAACTGCAGCAGACGCGGAACACGCAGCCTGCGATCGCAGTGACGAGCCTCGCCTTCCTGCGAGCCGCCTGCGAAGTGAACCCTGGGCTGCGGCGGCGGCCGCAATTCGTGGCCGGCCACTCCCTCGGCGAGTACTCCGCCCTCGTAGCGGCGGGCGCCATGGATTTCGACGACGCGGTCCGCCTCCTCCGCGTGCGGGGCGAGCTGATGCAGCAGGCCGGGGAGCGGAATCCGGGAACGATGGCCGCCGTCATCGGCCTCGACATTGCCGACTGCGAGGAGGTGTGCCGCGAGGCGGGCGCGGAAATCTGCAACGTCAACGCGCCAGGGCAGATCGTCATCGGCGGCCGACGCGACGCGGTCGTCCGCGCGATGGACTACGCGAAGGCGCGTGGAGCAGCGAAGGTCATCCCGCTCGCCGTGAGCGGCGCCTTCCACAGCTCCCTGATGCGGCCGGCTGGAGAAGGTATGGTCGCGCCGATCGGGGAGGCGGCCATTCGAGACGCCATCGTGCCGGTAGTCGCCAACTGCACGGCGCGCCCGATCACCGATGAACTCTCCATCCGACACGAGCTGATCGACCAGGTATGCCGTCCGGTACAGTGGAGCGCGACGGTGGAGTTCCTGGAGGCCCAGGGCGTAACGAACTTCATCGAATTCGGCCCGGGGCGCGTCCTCACCGGCATCATCAAGCGCATGGTGCGGAAGGCGAACGTCCACAACGTCAACAGCATCGAAACGCTCCGGCTCCCGTGGTGAGATGAGCGCATCACGGCCCCTCGAGGGACGCGTGGCCCTGGTGACCGGCGGATCCCGGGGTATCGGCCGAGCGATTTGCATCGAGCTCGGCCGGCAGGGTGCCCGTGTAGCGGTGAACTACCGAGAACGGGCCGAGGCCGCCGAGGAGGTAGCGCGGATCATCCGCGAGGCTGGCAGCGAAGCCATCGCCGTGCGCGGCGACGTGGCGAGCCCGGACGACGCCGCCTCCATCGTTCAGGAGACCGTGGCGGCGTTCGGCGGTCTGGACATCGTGGTGAACAATGCCGGCATCACGCGTGATGGGCTCCTCCTGCGCATGTCCGAACAGGATTGGGATGCCGTTCACGACACGAACCTGCGCGGGGCGTTCCTCGTCACCAAGGCCGCCCTTCGCCACCTCTTGCGGTCGAAGGCGGGGCGAGTCGTGAACATCTCCAGCGTCGTCGGGGTGATGGGAAACGCGGGCCAGGTGAATTACGCGGCGGCGAAAGCGGGGCTCATCGGATTCACGCGCGCGCTGGCGCGGGAAGTCGCCTCCCGGGCGGTAACCGTGAACGCCGTTGCTCCGGGCTTCATCGAGACGGACATCACGGCCCAGCTCTCGGAGAAGCAGCTCGCCGCCATCCTGCCCCAGATTCCCCTCGGACGGGTAGCGAAGCCCGAGGAGGTGGCGCCGCTGGTGGCGTTCCTCGCCAGCGACGCCGCGGCGTACATCACGGGGCAGTGCATCCACGTGGACGGCGGAATGGTGATGGCGTGATCGACACCACCGACAGCGTCCTCCGGCGGGTTCGCTGCCTGGCACTGGAAGCGCTCTACGAAGCCGATACGGCAGGCCACGACGCTGAGCGCGCCTACAACCGCCGCCTGCGCGAGGTGTCAGAGGAGGACCCGGAGGTGGCCCAACCCGGCCCGGCCGGCTACGGCCGCGGTATGGTTCGGGGCGTGGTGCGCATGCGCGACACCATCGACCGCTACATCGCTGCGGCAGCGACGCAGCGGCCCCTGGATGCGATGCCCGTCATCGATCGGAACATCCTCCGCCTTGCCATCTGGGAGCTGCTCTCCGATAATGCGGCGCCGGTCGGAGCCGTGGTGAACGAGGCGGTGGAGCTCGCACATCGGTATGGAGGGGAGGCGTCGCCGGGATTCGTGAACGCCGTCCTGCACACCGTGAGCGAACGCATCCGCGGCGAGCGGAAGCGCACGGAGGGATAGCGCGGAGCGGGCCGTCCCTGCATCCTCAAATACCAAGACGACGAAGGAGATTGCACCCGTGGCTACAGTCTTCGAGCGTGTCCGCGCGATCGTCTGCGAACAGCTGGGAGTGGACGAAGACCAGGTGACTCCCACGACCTCGTTCGTCGAGGACCTGAACGCCGACTCTCTCGACCTCGTGGAGCTGATCATGGCGCTGGAGGAAGAGTTTGGCGACGAGGCGCAGATCGAGATCAGCGACGAGGACGCCGAGAAGATCGTGACGGTCCAAGACGCCGTAGACTATCTCAAGGAGCACGGCGTCGAAGACAAGTAGCCCTGCCACCGGGGCAGGGCCCCCGGGGAGGGGTGCGTGGAGTTCCTGGGGATCGGCTACCAGGAGATCCTGGCCATCCTGCTGGTGGCCCTGATCTTCCTCGGCCCCGAGCGGCTCCCGCAGGTGGCGTATCAGCTCGGACGGGCGGTGCGTACCATGCAGCGGTACGCCCGCCTCGTTCGCGATGAGTTCCGCGAAGAGCTGCAGATGCTCGAGGAAGAGTACAAAGGCATCCGGGCTGAGATGGAAGCCGCCCGCGCCGAACTCCGCGCGCACGAAGCGGAGCTGCGCGCCCGCCTGGAGGAGACGAACCGAGAACTTGAGCGCGTCCGCCAGGAGGCGCAGGCGGGACTGCAGCCCGTCCCCGCAGGCACTCGCCCGTCCGCGCCGCTGATGCCCCCGGCCGACGGGTCCCCTCCCGCCGCCCCGGCGGGCGCAACGGCCTCCCCTTCGTCCTCCCCGACGGCGCGCGAGAGCGGCCCGCCGCACGATCCCCTGGTCTTCTAGGGGAGGAGGTGCCGGGTGGCGCAGGGGACAAGAACGGAGGAAGGCCAGCGCCGGGAGCTCCGGACCGCGGAAGAGTTCACCGGCGGCCCGGAGATGACCCTCATCGAGCATCTCATCGAGCTCCGGCGGCGGGTCATCATCTCGGCGCTCGCTGTCGTCGTCGGGATCGTCGTCTGCGCCGTGTTCTGGGAGGACATCCTCGGCTGGCTTCTGGCGCCGGCCAGGGAGCGGAACCCCGACTTCCAGGTCTCGAGCTTTTCGCCCACCGACCGGATCGGCATCCTCTTCCGTATCGCCCTGTACGGCGGGCTGCTCCTGGCGTCGCCGGTCGTCGTCTACGAAATCCTCGCCTTCGTGGTGCCGGGACTCACCCCGCGGGAGCGCCGGCTCGTGCTGCCCGTGCTCTTCGGCAGCGCGTTCTTCCTCCTCGGGGGGATGGCGTTCGCCTACTGGGTGATCCTGCCGGCGTCGCTCGGGTTCCTGCTCGATTTCGGCTCCGACAACATCCAGAACGTCATCGGCATTCGGCAGTACGTCGACTTCGTCACCCGCATCGTCTTTTGGGTTGGGGTCTCCTTCGAGCTGCCGATGCTGATGATGTCCCTCTCGCGCCTGGGCGTCGTCACGGCGGGGAGGATGCTCGGATTCTGGAGGTACGCGCTGGTGGCCGTGTTCGTGGTCGCCGCGGTCGTCACGCCAACGCCCGACCCCCTCACACAATCTCTGGTGGCAGGGCCGCTCTTCGTGCTCTACTTCGTCGGCGTCGTGCTCGCCTGGATCGCACGCCCGCGAACGCGTGAGGGCGATTTCGGCATATGACCCCGCTCCCGCGCGGTGCGCAAGCGGCGGCCGTCGGTGCAGCGGGCGGCCTGTTCGCGGGCCTGACGGGCGTCGGCGGCGGCGCTGTGCTCGTTCCCTTGCTCGTGGGCGCACTGCGCATGCGGCAGCACGAGGCGCACGGCACGTCGCTGGCAGTCATCGGCGCAGCAGCGCTTGCGGGGGCCGCCACCTACGCCCGAACGACGAACATCGACTGGCCGCTGGCGATGACGCTCCTCCCGACCGCGCTGCTCGGCGCTGCAGCCGGTGCCACGCTGGTGCACCGGATCCCGGCAGCCAGGCTGCGAGCCCTCTTCGGCGCCTTCCTCCTCGCGGTGGCGCTCCGCATGGCGCTGCCTTTCGGCGAGGCTGCCGCGCACGCCGTCGGGATCTGGCGGCTCCTCCTGGGCGCCGGCACCGGCCTGGCAGGAGGCACCCTTTCGGGCGCGCTCGGGGTGGGCGGCGGAGCCGTCTTCGTTCCAGCGCTCGTGCTCCTCTTCGGCGAAAGCCAACACGCCGCCCAGGGCGTCTCGCTCGCGGTCATCGTCCCGACTGCCGCCGCAGGCACGGCAACCCACTGGCGCCACGGCAGCGTCGACGCGTCCGTGGCAGCCTGGCTCGCGCTGGGCGCGGTGCCGGGTAGCGCCGCCGGGGCGGCGGTGGCATCATCCCTCCGAGCCGACGTCCTCCAGCGCGGCTTCGCGGCCGTTTTGCTCGCCGTCGGCGCACAGATGGTGTGGAGCGGCTGGCGCGCCGCCCGCACGCCCGCAGCGCAGGTGGAGGGAGCCCCGACGCATGACGCCGGATGAAAAGCGCGCAGCCATCGAACAGCTCGAACGCGAGGTGCGCAGCTGTACGCGGTGCGCACTCGCCGCTACCCGTACCAACGCCGTTCCCGGCGAAGGTCCCGTCACGGCTGAGGTGATGTTCATCGGCGAAGCGCCCGGGGCGAACGAAGACCGCCTGGGCCGCCCCTTCGTCGGCCAGGCCGGCGCGTTCCTCGACGAGCTGCTCGCTGCCGCAGGCCTTCGCCGAAGCGAGGTGTACATCTGCAACGTCCTGAAGTGCCGCCCGCCGGGCAACCGGGATCCGCTCCCGGGCGAAATCGAAGCGTGCCGCGACTACCTCGACCGTCAAATCGCCATTATCGACCCGCTCGTCATCGTGACGCTGGGGCGGTACTCCATGGCCCGCTTCTTCCCGAACCAATCGATCTCGAAGATCCACGGGAAGGCGAGGCAGATCGGCACCCGCTGGTACGTCCCCATGTACCATCCGGCCGCTGCCTTGCACCAGCAGAGCCTGCGCGAGACGATCGTTGCAGATTTCCGGGCGCTGCCCGACGTGCTGCGCACGGCTCGGACGGCCCGCGCGAGCCGTTCCCCTGAACCACGCGAGGCGCCTGCCTCGCAAATGCGATTGTTCGATTGAGCTTTATGTCACGCCCTCCCCTGCGCGTCATCCCCCTCGGCGGACTCGGCGAGATCGGCCGGAACATGATGCTCCTCGAGTACGCCGACGATCTCATCGTCATCGACGTCGGGCTCATGTTCCCGGAAGAGGAGATGCTCGGCGTCGACCTCGTGATCCCCGATTTCACCTATGTCCGCGAGCGGCGGGATGCGCTCCGCGCCGTCTTCCTCACACACGGTCACGAAGACCACGTCGGCGCCCTACCGTACTTTCTCCGGGAGTTTCACGTGCCCGTGTACAGCACGAGGCTCACCGACGGCCTCGTCCGGGTGAAGCTCGCCGAGCACCGCCTGCTGGACCGCGCGGACCTTCACGTGGTGAAGCCCGGCGACGTCATCCGGGCAGGCGTCTTCGAGGTGGAGTTCTTCCAGGTAGCGCACAGCATCCCCGACGCTTGCGGGCTCATCATCCGTACGCCGTACGGTCCCGTCGTTCACACGGGCGATTTCAAGCTGGACCACACCCCTGTGATGGACCAGCACACCGATCTCATCCGCCTAGCCCAGGTTGGCGCGGAAGGGTGTCTCCTTCTGATGGCGGACTCGACCTACGCGGAGCAGGAGGGCTTCACGCCGAGCGAGGAGCTGGTAGGTCACGCCCTCCGCAACATAATGGCCGAGGCGCCCGGCCGCGTGATCGTGGCGACGTTCGCATCGCTCATCTCCCGCGTTCAGCAGGTCATCGATGCGGCCGTCGCCACTGGGCGGAAGGTGTTCGTCACGGGCCGCTCCATGATCGACAACGTCGCCATGGCGCAGCGGCTCGGCTACCTGAACGTTCCCGAGGGAATCCTTGTCGGCGTGGAGGAGATGCGAAACCTCCCCCACCGCCAGCTCGCGGTGATCACCACCGGGAGCCAGGGCGAGCCGACGAGCGCGCTGACGCGGATGGCGAACGGTGACCACCGCCACATCACCATCACCAAAGGAGACACGGTCGTCCTTTCGGCCACGGCCATTCCCGGGAACGAACACGCGGTTTTCCGGAACGTCGATAACCTCTTCCGGCTCGGGGCGAACGTGCTGTACAACCGCGTGGCGAACGTGCACGTGCGCGGCCACGCCAGCCGCGAGGAGCTGAAGATCATCCAGAGCATCGTCCAGCCGGAGTACTTCGTTCCCATCCACGGGGAGTACCGGCACCTTGTGGTCCACGCGCGGCTCGCCGAAGCGGTGGGCGTGCCGGAGGGGAACGCCTTCGTGCTGACCGATGGGGACGTCCTCGAGATCGACGACGAGTGCGCCCGCATCGCCGGCCGGGTGCCCGCGAGTTACGTCTACGTCGACGGGCTCGGCATCGGCGACATCGACCAGCACATCCTCCGCGACCGAGCCCACCTTTCTACCGACGGCGTTGTCGTCGTCATCGCTGCCGTCGACAAGCTGACGGGAAAGCTCACCAGGCCAGCTGAAATTCTGACGCGCGGGTTCGTCGACGAGGCCGAACAGAGCGAGCTGTTGGACCAGTGCCGCGAGGTGGTGGCGAAATCGCTCAGCCTCGCCGACCACATCGCCGACTTCGGCGAGGTGAACAGCCGCATCAAGGACGCCGTGGGGCGATTCCTCTACGAGAAGACCCGCCGCCGCCCAATGGTGCTGACGGTAACGCTCGAGGTGTAGTATTCCTAAGTCGAAAGGCCTCCGGGGCGCTGGC
>DAOUCS010000093.1:0-1631 GCA_034431815.1 Dehalococcoidia bacterium | reverse complement strand
CGGGGAAAGCCCCTGACGGTGGCGGTGATGGGGTGCGTGGTGAACGGCCCCGGGGAGGCCAGGATGGCGGACCTGGGCATCGCCGGGGGCAAGGGCCGCGGCGTCATTTTCCGCAAGGGGCAGGTGGTGCGCACGGTGGACGAGCCCGAGTTCCTCTCGGCCCTCATCGAGGAGGGGGAGAAGGTCATCGCCGAGCTCGAAGCCGCTGACGCCAACGGCGCCCCTCACCTCGACGACGCCGTCATCCCCCTGGAGGTGGTTCATGGCTAGCGCTGCGGTGCGCCACGCTTCCATCGTCCCCGGCCTCGACGAGTGCATCGACCGCGCGGTCGCCTACTTCCGGGCGACGCAGGCTCCCGAGGGCTACTGGTGGGCCGAGCTCGAGTCCAACGTGACGATGGCGTCGGAGCACCTGCTACTGGAGCGCGTGCTCGGCATCGCTGACGAGGGCCGGACCCGCAAGATCGTGCGCTACCTCCTCGAACGGCAGCAGGCGGACGGCTCGTGGCCCATCTACTTCGGCGGGCCGGGTGACCTCAGCGTCACCAGCGAGGCGTATTTCGCGCTCAAATTAGGAGGTCACGATCCGTCCGCTCCCGAGATGGTCCGGGCGAGAAAATTCATCCTCGAGCGTGGAGGCATCGCCCGCGCCCGGGTGTTCACGAAGCTCTGGCTCGCGCTGTTCGGGCAGTTCGACTGGAACGCCCTGCCGGCCATGCCGCCGGAGGCCATCCTGTTCCCTTCGTGGTTCCCCTTCAACATCTACGCCTTCGCGTCGTGGGCGCGCGGCACGATCGTGCCCATCCTTGTGGTCTGGGCGCATCGCCCCGTCGTTTCCATTCCCCCCGCGCTCGGCGTCGACGAGCTGTACCGTTCGCCCGGCGACCGGGGCAAGCTCCAGTTCCCGCGCGATCGCCGTCTCTTCACCTGGCGCAACTTCTTCCTGCTCGCCGACCGCGCGCTGCGGTGGCACGAGGCGCTGCCGTGGAAGCCGCTGCGGCGTGTCGCGTTGGGCGCCTGCGAGCGCTGGATCGTCGAGCGGCAGGAGGCCGACGGCTCGTGGGGAGGCATCCAGCCCCCGTGGGTATACTCGCTCATCGCCCTGAAATGCCTCGGGTACTCGAACGACCATCCCGTGATGGCGAAGGGCATCCACGGGCTATTGCACGACTTCGCTCTGGAGACGGACGAGACCTTCACCGTGCAGCCGTGCGTGTCCCCGGTGTGGGACACCGCCCTCGCGATCACCGGGTTGCGCGAAGCCGGCGTCCCGGCTGACGACAGCGCGCTGCTCCGCGCTGGCCGATGGCTCCTGTCGAAAGAGGTTCGGCGGTACGGCGACTGGTCGGTGAAGGTGCGCGGCGTCGAGCCCGGAGGCTGGGCGTTCGAGTTCGCCAACGAGACGTATCCCGACACCGACGACACCGCTGAAGTCCTCATCGCCCTCCGGCTACTCGACCTCGAGGGCGCGGCGCAGCCGGCGGCGGCGCGCGCGCTGCGGTGGCTCCGCGCCATGCAATCGAAGAACGGCGGATGGGGCGCGTTCGACCGCGACAATACCCGGACGTTCGTCACCCGCATCCCCTTCGCAGACTTCGGCGCGACCATCGACCCGCCCAGCGAGTACGTGA
>DAOUCS010000092.1:0-1762 GCA_034431815.1 Dehalococcoidia bacterium | reverse complement strand
GAGGACCGCCATGGGTGCGCGGGCCCTGCGCGAACGGCTCGCCCGGCCGACGCGCGACCGTGTCCTGGTGGAGGAGCGCCTCGACGCCGTCGCCTGGGCGGTGGCCCACCCCCTGGAGCGGGAGCGCGCTCGCGCGGCGCTGGGCCGCATGCCCGACCTCGCCCGGCTCGCCGGCAAGGTCGGAGCCCGCAGCGCCGGCCCGCGCGACCTTCACGCCCTTCGCGAAGGGCTCCGTGCCGCCCTCGACCTTGGCGCCGCCCTCGGCGAGCAGGAGCTTCCGCCCCTCCTCGGCCGCGCCCGCAGCGTCCTCGCCTTGGCTGCCGAGCCCCTGTTGGCCATCGACTCGGTCCTGGCTCCCGACCCCCCGGCTTCCTTCGACGAGGGCGGCGTGATCGCCGCCGGCGTCTCGCCCGAGGTCGACTCCCTCCGACAACTCGCCAGCGACGCCCGCGGCTTCATCCTCGCCCTCGAACAGCGGGAGCGGGAGCGGACCGGCATCCGCTCGCTGAAGGTCGGCTACAACAAGGTCTTCGGCTACTACCTCGAGGTCTCGGCCGCGAACGCCCACCTCGTCCCGCCCGATTACCAGCGCCGCCAGACGCTGGTCGGCGCGGAGCGGTACGTCACCCCGGAACTGAAGGAGTACGAATCACGCCTCGCCGGGGCGCGCGATCGGCTGGCCGAGCTGGAGCGACAGCTCTTTGCCCAGCTCGTCGAATCGCTGGCGGCTTCCCTCCGCCAGCTCCTCGACGTTGCGTCCGCTGCGGCTGAGATCGACGTCGCTCTCGCCCTCGGGCAGGCGGCTGCCGAGCGCGGCTACGTGCGCCCTTCGTTTACCGAGGAGCCGCGCCTGCGAATCGTTGGGGGGCGCCACCCGGTGGTGGAGGCGGCGCTCGGGCCTGGAACTTTCGTACCGAATGACTGCGAGCTGGGTCCCTCGCGCCAGATCCTCATCCTCACCGGTCCGAACATGAGCGGAAAATCGACCTATCTCCGGCAGGTGGCGCTCATCGCCCTGATGGCCCAAGCCGGCTCCTTCGTGCCCGCTGCCGAAGCGGAGCTCCCGCTCTTCGACCGCATCTTCACCCGCATCGGCGCTCAGGACGACCTCGCCGCAGGCCAGTCGACGTTCATGGTCGAAATGGTCGAGACGGCTCAGATCCTCCACCAGGCGACGCCGCGCTCGCTCGTCATCCTCGACGAGGTGGGCCGCGGCACGAGCACCTTCGACGGCATGGCGATCGCCCGTGCGGTGGTGGAGTACCTCCACAACCGCGCCGACGCGGCCGCCCTCACCCTCTTCGCCACCCATTACCACGAGCTCACCGCGCTGGCCGACGTGCTGCCCCGGGTGGCGAACGCCCACGTCGCCGTTCGTGAGGAAGGCGGCGAGGTGGTGTTCGAACACCGCATCCTCTCCGGCCCGAGCGACCGCTCCTACGGCGTGCACGTCGCGCGCCTCGCCGGGCTTCCCGCGGCCGTGGTCGCCCGTGCCGAGCGGCTCCTCGACGAGCTCCAGAACGGCCGAGGCAGCGCCCGGTCAGCGCCCGCCGTGCAGCTTCCCCTCCTCGTCCCGGAGCCCTCCCCCATCGAGACGGAGCTCGCCTCGCTCGATCTCGACGCCATGACGCCCCTCGAAGCGCTCCAGAAGCTGTACGAGCTCCGCGCCCGTGCGCGGGAGCGGCGCGCATGAACGCCCCCTCCCGCATCCGCGTGCTGCCCCCCGAGGTCGCGGCCCGCATCGCCGCCGGCGAGGTCATCG
>DAOUCS010000091.1:0-18907 GCA_034431815.1 Dehalococcoidia bacterium | reverse complement strand
ACGGCGATGACGGTCATCGCTGGGCTCGCCCCCGCCTACATCCAGGACGTGCTCGGGCTTCCGGTGGAGGTTGGCGCCATCGCTCTGTCGCCCGCGGCCGTCGGCATCGCCCTGGGCCTCCGCCTCGCTGGGTGGCTCGCGCGCCGAGTTCCCCACTACGCGCTCAGCACGGCAGGGTTTGCCGGGTTCGTGGCGCTCATCGGATTGTTGGCGTTCGTCGATCCCCTGGCCCAGTTCCTGGCTGGGTACGGGCCCTTCGCTTGGCTCGGCAGCATCGAGGTGGGCCGCTTCGACGGCGGCGGCGTCCTGGCCATGGCGCTCGTCGTGCCGTTGGGCTTCTGTTACGCGTTGGTGGCCGTGGCTGGGCAAACGGCGCTCAACGACCTCGTGCCGGTTTCGCTCCAGGGGCGCGTCTTCGCCACGCAGGGGGCAATGGCCGCCGTGGCGGCATCGGGTCCTGTGCTCGCGTTCGGCGCTCTGGCCGACGCCATTGGCGTGGAGCGGGCGCTCGCCTTGCTCGCCGCTGCGACGGGCGCGGCTGCTGCAGCGAACCTGCGGGCCGCGCGGCGGCCATCGCAGGAACCTCAGTACGTTCCTGCTGCCGGCTTCCGGAGGGATTGAAAGCGGCACTGGAGCGGAAGGTCGGGATGCCGGAGAATCGATTGACTCCCCGATCGCGGCCTGCCTAAGATCGCCTCGGAGTCTCCTCCGCGGAGAACCGTGGATTGGAGGGTGCGCGGTGAGGGAGATGACGATCGAGAGCGTCAGGCTGAGCCTGACCAACTACCAGCGGGTCGTCATCCTGCGCGAAAAGGGCACCGACCGGTACCTGCCGATCTGGATTGGGCCGGCTGAGGCAGACGCAATTGCCGTCCGTCTTCAGGACGTGGCTGTGGCCCGCCCGCTTACGCACGACCTGCTGCGCAACATCCTCGAAGAGCTCGGTGCGCGAGTCGTCTACATCGTGGTGAACGACCTGGCAAACGACACGTTTTACGCGCGCATCGTCCTCGAGTTCAACGGCCGGACGCTCGAGATCGACTCCCGACCGTCGGACGCGATCGCGCTGGCCGTGCGCGCCGAAGTGCCGATCTTCGCCGAGGAATCGGTGCTCGACCAGGCGGGCGTCACGCTCGACGAGGAGCCGGAGGCCGAACCGGCCCAGGCCGCGAGCGAGCCCGTTACTCCGGAGCGGACGAAGCCCGTCGACCCTCAGGAGCTGGAGAAGCTCGGCGCCTTTAAGGAGTTCATCGAGGGGCTCGACCTCGACGATTTCGACGAGCGGCGGAAGTCCTGACGCTCCCTTGCCCGGCTTGCGCATTGCTTCACAATCCCCGTATCATGCGCGAGGCTTGAGGTTCGGGGGCGCCCCGAGGAGGCACCGTGGGCAGCTGGGCCGTACCCGCTGCCTATCTGCTGGGCATCGGGTGGTACTTCGCCACCTGTATCATTCTCGGGGTTGCGCTCGGCCGTTGGGCCGACGATGCCACCGGTCTCTCGCCGCTCTTCACCCTGCTGGGTGCCATCTTCGGCCTCGCTCTAGCGCTCGTCGGGGGAATCCGCATGCTGCTCGATTTTCTCCGGCGCTTCGGCGGGGCCTGATGCGAGGGGAAGCGTGAAGAAGGCGGTCATCGCGGCTATCGCTGTCGTCGCCGTGATCGGCTGGCTCGGCATCGGGCTTCTCATCGCCCGGGGCCCGCAGCCCGAAATCATCGTCCCCGCGGAAATCATTACCAAGGTTGGGCCGCTCAACATCTCCAACACGCTCATCACCTCGTGGATGTCGATGCTGGTGATCATCGGTATCTCGCTCGCGGCCACCCGCGGGATGAAGATGCTCCCCTCTGGGTTGCAGAACTTCGTCGAAGCCGTCATCGAGTTCCTTCTCGACCAGGTGGAAAACGTCGCCGGCACTGTCAACGGCCGGCGCTTTTTTGCGGTCGTAGCCACGTTCTTCCTCTTCATCATCGTCTCGAACTGGATGGGGCTGCTGCCGTTCTTCAACGCTATCGGCAAGACCGAGGATGTCGGCGCGCACATCTTTCACGAGATCGTCCGCCACGCTGAAGAGGGAAAGCCCTTCGAAGAGGACGAGCACTTCGCGGCGTGGTTCATGGAAAACGCAGGCGGCGTCGCCATCACGAAGCCGGGCGCGGAGGCTGTGGAGTTCGAGGTCCCGGCAAGGACGAGCGCCGGCGAGGCACTCGACCGGTACATCGTCTTCCTGGCAGAGTCGTTCACCGATTTCCACCGCGACAGCGAGGATGAGCACGCCGCCCCGACGGCCGAGGAGGTCAAGGCCGCCCTTGCTGCGCTGGAACGCGACCCGAAGGCGCCGAAGCTCGTCACCGCCGCGGCCGAGGGCGGGCACGGCTCCGAGGAAGGCGCCCACGGCGAAGCGCGCGGCGTCGAGAGTCCAGCGCTGCACGTGGTGGTAACCGATGTCGAGTTCCCCGGCCAGAAGCTGGCGCTCGTGATTCCGCTGTTCCGCAGCGCCTTCAGCGATATCAACAACACTCTCGCGCTCGGTTTCTGTTCCTTCCTGATTGTGGAGTTCTTTGGCTTTCGTTCCCTTGGGCTTGGCTATCTGCGCAAGTTCTTCAACTTCTCCAACCCGGTTCTCACCTTCGTGGGGTTCCTGGAGCTGGTATCCGAGTTTATTCGGATCATCAGCTTCGCGTTTCGTCTCTTCGGCAATATCTTCGCTGGCGAAGTGCTCATCATTATGCTCACGTTCCTTATGCCGTTCCTGCTCGTGGACGTGATCTACGGCCTCGAACTCTTCGTCGGGTTCATTCAGGCGGCGGTCTTCTCGTTGTTGACATTGGTATTCCTTGTGATGGCAGTCGAACACCACGGCGACGACCATGAACACGAAGGCCACGGTGAACACCAACCTGCGGCCGCGACAGCACACCACGGCTAGCGCCAACCGGGCGGCTCGTCCGTCCGTGGAGCGAGAATGCAGCCTGCCCGAAGAGGGACACCATCACGAACGGAGGCATTGGTAGCCAAATGGATTTCGCTCATCTGATCGCCTTCCTCCAGACATTCAACGACCCGCAGCTCGGTAAGGCGATGGGCGCGGGCCTCGCCATGGCTCTCGGCTCGCTCGGCCCTGCGCTCGCCATCGGCTGGCTCGTGGGGAAGGCCATGGAGGCCCTCGGCCGCAACCCGGAAGCGCGCGGCGCCATCCAGACGAACATGATCCTCGGCGTCGCCTTCGCGGAAGCGATCGGCATCTACGCGCTGCTCACGGCCATCATCATCGCCTTCGTCATCTAAGTGGCGAAGCTCTGCGCGAGGTATCGCAATGGGCCAGGCCATCGAAGCCCTCGGCATCAACCTCCCCCAGCTCATCGCGCAGGTGGCGAACTTCTTCGTCCTCCTGCTCATCCTGCGCTTCACGCTCTACAAACCCGTGTTGCGCTTGCTCGATGAGCGCCGCCAGCGGATCGCCGAGGGTCTGAACGCCGCCGAGGCCGCTCGCGCCGAAGCTGCCCAGGCCCAGGCGAGCATCCAGGAGCAGCTCGAGGCGGCGCGCCGGGAAGGCCAACGGCTCGTCGCCGAAGCGCAGGAGATCGCCAACCGCATCCAGGCGGAGGCCCGCGAAGCCGCCGCACGCGACCGCGAAGCGGCGCTCGCCCGCGCCCGGGCCGAAATCGAATTGGAGCGCGACCGCGCCATCGCCGAGCTCCGGGCCGCCTTCGCAGACCTCACCATCGCCGCCGCCGAGCGCGTCATCGGCCAGGCCCTCGACCGTCAGGCCCACCAGCGGGTCATCGAGGACGTGCTCGCCCAGTCACCTTTCAGCGGGAACTGAGCCGTGGCTCAAGCCGGAGACCCTGCCCGCCGCTATGCCCAGGCCGCTTTCGAGGTGGCCCTCGAGGAGGGAAGCCTCGATATCTGGCGCGCCGGCCTCGCCGACGTGGCACAGGTCTACGCCATGCCGGAGGTTCAGCTCTTCCTCGGTGACGACCGCGTGCCGCTCGACCGGCGATTGGAGTTCGTCGACCGCGTCCTCGATGTTGCTCCCGGGGTGCGGAACCTGGCGAAACTCCTCGTCGTGAAGCGTCGGGTGCCACTGGGTCCGCGCGTGGCCCAGCTGTTCTCGCGACTCGCCGACGAGCACGAGGGCGTCATCGAGGCCGAGGTAGCAACGGCCGCCGAGCTGACGCCCGAGCTGCGGGAGCGGATCGAGCGGGCGCTGGTCGAAGGGCTAGGGAGCCGGAGCGTCCGCCTCAGCCACCGGGTTGACCCCTCGCTCTTGGGCGGGATCGTCATCCGGGTGGGCGACAAGCTCGTCGATGGCAGCGTGCGTACGCGCCTGCGCCTCCTCCGACAACATCTCGCCGCCGCGCCGTGAGCCCGCGCGCGGGACGGAGTCACGCCAGGAGTACGGACCATGGCAGTTCGGGCTGACGAAATCACCTCCATCCTCAAGGAGCAGATCAAGAACTTCGGCGCTCCGGTAGTGTCTGCCGACGTTGGCACTGTCATCGAGGCCGGTGACGGCGTTGTGCGAATTCACGGCCTTTCCGGGTGCATGCTTTCTGAGCTCATTGAGTTCGAGAACGGCACGATGGGCATCGCCATGAACCTCGAGGAGGAGACGGTTTCGGCCATCGTCCTCGGGGATTACATCGGCATCAAGGAAGGCACCCAGGCCCGCTCCACCGGCCGCATCATCGAGGTGCCCGTCGGCGACGAGCTCATCGGGCGCGTCGTCGACCCCCTGGGCCGGCCGATCGATGGGAAGGGTCCCATTCGCACCTCGAAGACGCGCCCCATCGAACGCATCGCGCCCGGCGTGACCCTCCGCAAGAGCGTCGACACGCCCGTTCAGACCGGCATCAAGGCGATCGACGCGATGATTCCTATCGGCCGCGGCCAGCGCGAGCTGATTATCGGCGACCGCTCCACGGGCAAGACGCAGATCGCCCTCGACACGATCATCAACCAGAAGGGCGGCGACCTCATCTGCATCTACGTCGCCATCGGCCAGAAGGCGGGGAAGGTTGCCCAGGTGGTGGCGATGCTCGAGGAGTACGGCGCGATGGAGCACACCATCGTCGTCGCCGCCAACGCCTCCGAACCCGCCGCGCTGCAGTACATCGCACCGTACGCCGGCTGTGCCATGGGCGAAGAGTTCATGGAGTCGGGCCGGGACGCCCTCATCGTGTACGACGACCTCTCGAAGCATGCGTGGGCGTACCGCGAGCTCTCGCTTCTGCTCCGCCGGCCGCCGGGGCGCGAAGCGTATCCCGGCGACGTCTTCTACCTGCACAGCCGCCTGCTCGAGCGCGCGGCCAAGCTGGCCAAGGGCGGCTCGCTGACGGCCCTCCCCATCATCGAGACGCAGGCGAACGACGTCTCCGCTTACATTCCCACCAACGTCATCTCCATCACCGATGGCCAGATCTATCTGGAGCCTGACCTCTTCAACGCCGGTATCCGCCCGGCCATGAACGTTGGCATCTCCGTGAGCCGCGTCGGCTCGGCCGCCCAGACGAAGATCATGAAGGCGGTCTCTGCGGGCATGAAGGGCGAACACGCCCAGTTCCGCGAGCTCCAGGCCTTCGCCCAATTCGGCACCAGCGATCTCGACCCCACCACCCGCCGCCAGCTCGAGCGCGGCATGCGCGTCAACGAAGTGCTAAAGCAGGGCGTCTTTGAGCCGCTCTCCCTGGCCGAAGAGGTGGCGATCCTCTACGCGCTGACGCGTGGCTTCCTCGACGACGTGCCCATCGACAAGATTCGCGACTTCGAGCTGGGGCTGCGGAAGTTCATGAAGAGCAACCATCCCCAGCTCATCGAGGCCATCCATACGAAGAAGGAGCTCACGCCGGACATCGACGAAGGGCTCCGCACGATGATCAAGACCTTCAAGGAGACGGTGCCCTACTGAGGCCCGCTCCTGTTCGCTGAGAGAGGACTCGGCCGATGGCAACCATCCGCCAGCTCCGCCGACGGATTCAAAGCGTGCGCAACACTGCGCGCATCACCCACGCGCTCGAGCTCGTGGCTGCCTCGAAGATGCGCCGCGCCCAGGAACGCGCGCTTGAAGGACGCCCCTACGCCGACAAGCTCGAATCGGTGCTCGCCGGCCTCGCAGGCGTGCTCGCCCGCACGCAATCGCTGGAGACGCTGCATCCGCTCTTGCAGCGGCGGGAGGAGGTCCGCACCGTCGGCGTGCTCCACATCACGCCCGATCGAGGGCTCTGCGGCGGCCTCAACGCCAACCTCAACCGAAGCGCGGGCATGTTCGTGGCATCGCTCCAGCAGCCGGCGGCGATCATCGCCGTCGGCAAGAAGGGCCGCGACTTCTTCATTCGGGCCCGCCAGAACGTCATCGCCGAGTTCACCGAGCTGGGCGACTACCCCTCGCAGGTCGATACGCTGCCCATCGCCCGCCTCATCATCGACGATTACCTCGCTGGGGTGGTCGACCGTGTGTACATCTCCTACGCGCGGTTCATCAACACGGTGACGCAGCGGCCGGTCGTCCAGCAGCTCTTTCCCATTGAGCCGCCCGAGGCTCTCGGCGAAGAAGCCGCGGAACAGTTCCGCCTCGATTACATCTTCGAACCGTCGCCCAGGGCGGTGTTCGAGCGCCTCCTTCCGCGCTACGTGGAGATGCTCATCTACCACGCCATCCTCGAATCGGCCGCGAGCGAGCAATCGGCCCGAATGGTGGCCATGAAGAACGCCACCGACAACGCCAACGAACTCGTCCGCGAGCTCACTCTCACCTACAACAAGGCCCGCCAAGAGCAGATCACGAAAGAGCTGCTCGACATCGTGGGCGGCGCGACGGCGATCCAGAAATGACCGACCGGCGCTTCGCCGCGGTGGTGTTCGACATGGACGGCGTGCTCGTCGACGGCGAGCCGCTCCACTTCCGCGCCGTCAACCGGCTGCTCGCCGCCGAGGGCCGTTCCCTCTCCCTCGAGGAGTACAAGCCGTTCATGGGCACGAAAGCCGGCTGGCGGCAGATGGTGGAAACGCTCGGGTTGTCCCTTTCGCCCGACGAGTACCGCGACCGGTACAACGCCCTCATCCTCGAGGAGTACCGACAGAACGCCCAGCCGCTGCCTGGCGCGATCGAGCTCGTCCGCCAGCTCCGGGCGGTGGATATGCCCGTGGCGCTCGCCTCGTCATCCGCAGCGGAGTGGGTGGAGGCTTGCCTCGAGCGCGTCGGGCTTGTGGACGCGTTCGATGTCATCGTCACCGGCAGCGAGGTCCACCGCGGCAAGCCCGATCCGGAGATCTACCTCCTCGCCGCGGAAAGGCTGGGAATTCTTCCGACAGCCTGTCTCGCCCTCGAGGACGCGCCGGCCGGCATCGAAGCCGCTCGCCGAGCTGGGATGACGGTGTGGGCTGTCCTTACTCCCTACACCGAGGGGCTCGACTTGGGCGCTCCCGACCGCGTTCTCCGCTCCTTGCGTGACGTTCATCTCGCCGACATCGTGGGGGTGGCTGCATGAACCGCCCCGCGCCCCAACCGAACCTCTGGAGGTCTTGGCATGGTCACCACCGCTGAGCGCACCGAAGGCCGGGTAGTGCAAATCATCGGCACCGTTGTCGACGTCGAGTTTCCGCCCGACAAGCTTCCCCCTATCAACAACGCCATCGAGATCTACTTCGACGACGGCTCCATGGTCGTCGCCGAAGTGCAGCAGCACCTCGGCAACAACTGGGCTCGCTGCCTCGCCATGGGCTCCACCGACGGCCTCCGCCGGAACGCCCGCGCCGTCGACACGGGCGCCCCGATCGCCGTCCCCGTGGGCGAGAAGGTGCTCGGGCGGATGTTCAACGTGCTCGGCCAGCCCATCGACGACCTGCCGGCACCAGAAGATGCCCCCCGCTGGCCCATCCACCGCGACCCGCCCACCTTCGAGGAGCAGGAGACCCGCCCCTCGGTGTTGGAAACCGGCATCAAAGTCATCGACCTCATCGCCCCGCTGGTCCGCGGCGGAAAGGTCGGACTCTACGGCGGTGCCGGCGTCGGCAAGACGGTCATCATCCAGGAGCTCATCTCCAACATCGCCCGCGAGCACGGCGGATACTCGGTGTTCGCCGGCGTAGGCGAGCGCTCCCGCGAAGGGAACGACCTCTGGGTCGAAATGAAGCAGTCCGGCGTCATCACGAAAATGGCCATGGTCTTTGGCCAGATGAACGAGCCGCCGGGCGTTCGCCTGCGGGTGGGCCTTACCGGCCTTACGATGGCGGAATACTTCCGCGACGTCGAAGGGCGGGACGTGCTCTTCTTCGTCGATAACATCTACCGGTACACCCTTGCCGGCATGGAGGTTTCGGCGCTGCTCGGCCGTATGCCTTCGGCCGTGGGCTACCAGCCCACCCTGGCGACCGAAATGGGCGACCTCGAGGAGCGCATCACCTCCACGAAGAAGGGCTCCATCACCTCCTTCCAGGCCATCTACGTGCCTGCCGACGACTACACCGACCCGGGCGTCGCCACCACCTTCGGGCATCTGGATGCGGTTGTCGCCCTCGAGCGCTCCCTCGCCGAGCAGGGGCTCTATCCGGCCATGGACCCGCTGGCCTCGTTCTCGCGCGCGCTCGAGCCCCGCGTCGTGGGTCAGGAGCATTACGACGTGGCCCGCGGCGTGCAGCGGGTGCTCCAGCGGTACAAGGACCTCCAGGACATCATCGCCATCCTCGGCATCGACGAGCTCTCCGACGAGGACAAGCTCATCGTGGCCCGCGCCCGGAAGATTCAGCGGTTCCTCACCCAGCCCTTCTTCGTGGCCGAGGCGTTCACCGGTCAGGAAGGGAAGTACGTGCCCATCCGGGAGACGATCCGCGGCTTCAAAGAGATCCTGGAGGGGAAGCACGACGCCCTTCCCGAGCAGGCGTTCTACATGGTCGGAACGATCGACGAAGCTGTGGAGAAGGCTCGCCGCCTGCAGGAGGCCTGAGATGCCCCTCACCGTCGAGATCGTGACGGCTGAGTGCGTGGTCCGGACCGAGACCGGTATCGATGCTCTCATCGTGCCGAGCATCGAGGGCCAGCTCACCATCCTGCCCAAGCACGCGGCCCTCATGACGATGCTCGAGCCGGGCGAGCTCATCTTCCGAAAGGGCGGCGCGGAGGAAGCGTTCGCAGTGACCGGTGGGTTCATGGAGGTGAAGCGGGACCGCGTCATCATCCTCGCCGACGCCGCCGAAGCTGCCGAGGAGATCGACGTCCAGCGGGCGGAGGCCGCCCGAGCCCGAGCCGAGGCCCGCATGCGCGAAGCGCGTGCCCGCGGTGCCGAAGCCGACCTTGCCCGTGCTCAGGCCGCTCTCCAGCGGTCGTTGGTGCGCCTGCGGGTCGCGCAGCGGCGGCGACGCCCGGGCCCACCCCGCCCGGGGTGAGCGGCGCATTGCTGCCGGCTTCGGCCGGGCCCTATCCTGGCGCTGGCAGATGAACACGCAGCGTTCGCGGGCCCCCCGGCTCGTTGTTCACGGGGGCGCAGTGCTTCGGGGCACTGTGCACGTGTCTGGGGCGAAGAACCACGCCCTCGCGGCGATGTGTGCCGCCCTCCTCACGGACGAAGACGTGATCCTCACCAACGTTCCGGCCATCCGCGACGTCGAAACCCTGGCTGAGCTCCTCGTGAGCCTCGGCGCAACGGTGGAGCGCGTCGCTCCCGGAACCCTCCGCCTGAACGCGGCCGGCGTTTCCCAGCTCGATCCGCCGACCGAGCTCATCTCGGAGAACCGCGCCTCCTTCCAGGTGATGGGGCCGCTTCTCGCCCGCTTCGGACGGGCGTCCTCTCCGCCGCCCGGGGGGGATGTCATCGGCCAGCGGCCGATCGACGTCCACCTGGAAGGCTTCGCTGCCCTCGGGGCGGAGATCTCGCGGGGCGGCGAGCGCTTCGTTGCCCGTGCCACGGCTTCGGACGGCAGGCTCAGGGGAGCGCGCATCTTCATGGATTACCCCTCCGTCAGCGGCACGCAGAACGTGATGATGGCTGCGACACTCGCCCGCGGGCACACGACCATCGTGAACGCCGCGACGGAGCCCGAAGTGCAGGAGCTTGCCCACCTGCTGAACGCCATGGGGGCGCGCATTTCCGGCATCGGCACCCAGGTCCTCGAGATCGAGGGTGTGGATGCCCTCCGCGGGGTCACGGGACGGATCATGCCCGACCGGATCGAAGCGGGGACGTACGCGATCGCCGCGGCCATCACGGGCGGGGCAGTGGACCTTTGCGATGCCCCGGTGGGCGTCATGGACGCCCTGTTGGCGAAACTACGAACCGCCGGAGTCGAGGCGGAGCCGACCGAGCGCGGGCTCATGGTCCGGCGAAACGGCGGCTTGCGGGCGGTCAGCTTCCAGGCGCTGCCGTATCCGGGGCTCGCCACCGATTTGCACGCGCCCTTGGCCGCACTCCTCACCCAGGCTCGCGGCATATCCGTCATCCACGAGCGCGTGTTCGACAATCGCATGCTGTACGTGAGCGAACTCCGGAAGATGGGGGCCGAAATCGTCAGCACGGGCTCATCAGCGATCATCAGCGGACCGACCAAGCTCCACGGCGCCCTCGTTCGCGCCCTCGATGTGCGGGCGGGTGCCGCGGTGCTCCTCGCCGCGCTCGTCGCCGAAGGCACGACCATCATTGATGACATCCACCACTTGGACCGGGGATACGAGCGGGTGGACGAGAAGCTCCGTGCGCTCGGTGCGTCCCTGGAGCGGATCTGATGGCGTTCGACTTCCTCGCGCCCTTCTTCACCCCGAAGCGCGCCGGCATCGACCTGGGCACGGCGAACATCCTCGTCTACGTCAAGGGCCAGGGCATCGTCGTCAACGAACCGTCGGTCGTGGCGAAGCACAACCGCGACGGGGCCATTCTCGCCGTGGGCAACGAGGCGCGCGCGATGCAGGGCCGTACGCCTGGGACGATCAGCGTCATCCGCCCGATGCGCGACGGCGTCATCGCCGACTATGTGACGACCGAGGCGATGCTCCGCTACTTCATCGGCCAGATTACGGGGCGACTCAACCTCATCCGCCCCGAGGTGATGATCACCGTGCCTGCGGGCGTGACCAGCGTCGAGCAGCGCGCGGTGCGGGACGCAGCCGAGCAAGCCGGTGCCCGCAAGCCGGCGCACCTCATCCCCGAACCGTTGGCGGCGGCGATCGGTGCGCAGATCCCCATCGCCTCGGCGCGCGGCAATATGGTCGTCAACATCGGCGGCGGCCGCACCGAAGCCGCGGTCATCTCCCTCTTCGGCATCGTCGTCTCCGAATCGGTGCGGATGGCCGGGGACCGCATCGACGAGGCGATCATGGCCTACGTGCGCAGGCGACATAATCTGATCATCGGGGAGAAGACGGCCGAAGAGGTGAAGATCGCCATCGGCTCCGCGCTCCCCATCGAGGAGGGGCTGAAGACGCAACTGCGGGGCCGCGACCAGCTTTCGGGCCTTCCGAAGACGATTACGCTTTCGAGCGTTGAGATCGCCCAGGCGATTCAGGACTGCCTCGGCGTGATCGTTCAGACGGTCCGCGCGGTGCTGGAAAAGACGCCCCCGGAGCTCGCGGCCGATATCATCGACCGGGGCATCGTGCTCACCGGCGGCGGCGCGCTCCTTCGCCACCTCGATGAGCTCCTTACCGAGGAGACCGGCGTGCCGTGCTACGTGGCCGACAACCCTCTCGAGTGCGTGGCGATCGGCGCTGGCATCGCCCTCGACCACCTCGACATCATCGAGCGCAGCCTCCCCACGGAGGAGGAGGCGCTCGTCGGCCTCTACCCGCACGCCGAGCAGCCCTGAGGTGTCCGGCAGCCTCGCTCTACTTCGCCGAGGTGCTCTGCCGCAGCTTCAGGTGATACGTCATGCTCTGCATCGCGAGCACGGGGTCGATATGGCGGATGGCCACATCGGGCGGGACGTGGGCCGTCGTCGGAGCGTAGTTCAGAATCGCCCGAACGCCGGCCGCCACCAGCCGGTCGACCACCTCCTGCGCTGCCCGTGCCGGGACGGCCACAATGCCGATATCCACCGGTTCGCGCTGGAGGAATTCGTCGAGTTCGTCGACGCTGCGGATGTGGACTCGCCCGACTTGCTTGCCCACGAGCGCCGGGTCGGCGTCGAACGCGGCGACGATGTGGAACCCTTGCGGCTCGAAGCCGCCGTATTCGACGATGGCCTGGCCCAAGCGCCCGACGCCGACCACGATGACCCGCCATTGCCTATCGAGGCCGAGGATCTCCCGAAGTTTGGCCAGCAGCAGCTGGACATTGTAGCCCCGCCCCTGCTTGCCGAAGCGCCCAAAGTAGCTCAAGTCTTTGCGGATCTGAGCCGGCGTGACCTCGAGCATCTCGCCCAGCGTTTGGGAACTCACCACTTGCTCACCGCGCGCGGCCAGCTCGGCCAGTGCCCGCGCGTACAGCGGTAGCCGATTGATCACGACTTCGGGAATCTCCAGCGGCATCGCACGAGCCCGTCGGATCTTGTGAAAATCGTAACTTGCGCACTATACGGCCATCCGAGTGAGTTGGTCAACAATCGGGCGTTGCGGCTCTGTTACGGAGGGCCGCTCCGTCGTTGACCGCAGCCTGGTCAGGCTCGACCATAACCTTGCCGCCACCCTCTTCCATCGGTCGGGAGTCGCAACGTGAACCTTCGCATCCCTGGTCCCACCCCCTGTCCGCCCGAGGTCCTGCAGGCTGCCGCCGGCCAGATGCTCAACCATCGCGGGCCCGAGTTCGGCGCGATCCTCCGCCGCGTCACCGAGGGACTCAACTGGGTCTTCGGCGCTTCCCGCGACGTCCTCTCCATCACCACCTCGGGCACGGGCGGGCTGGAAGCCGCGGTCGTGAACACTCTCAGCCCCGGCGACCGCGTGCTGGCCGTGTCGATCGGCTCCTTCGGCGACCGCTTCGGCAATATCGCCGCGGCGTACGGTGCCGACGTTCAGTGGTACAAGACGGAGTGGGGTGAAGCCGCCGACCCGGCAGAGATCGGGCGCCGGCTCGATGCAGACCCAGCCATCGCTGCGGTGCTCGTCACCCACAACGAAACGTCGACCGGGGTGACGAACCCGCTCCAGGCGATCGCTGCCGAAGTCCGGAAGCGAAATCGCCTCATCCTCGTGGACGGCGTCAGCAGCGTGAGCTCCATTCCCTGCCCGGTCGAGGAATGGGGTCTAGATGTCGTGGTCAGCGGCTCGCAGAAGGGCTGGATGGTTCCTCCGGGGCTCGCGTTTCTCTACTTCAGCGATCGCGCCTGGGCTGCGTACGAGCAGTCGCGCATGCCCAAGTTCTACTTCGATGCGAAGCGCCACCGCGACTCGCTCGAACGGAACCAGAACCCTTGGACGCCTGCCGTCTCCGTGTACTTCGCCCTCGACAAGGCGTTCGAGCTTATGCGGGCCGAAGGTTTGGAGCGCATCTACGCCCGGCACCGCGAAGTCGCCGCCTACACGCGCGAGCGCATCAAGGCCATGGGGCTCAAGCTGGTGCCCGTCGACGAGCAGTACGCCTCGGATACGGTGACCGCCGTCTGGTGGCCTGAGGGCGTTGACGGGCGCGCGCTCGCCCGCCGCGCGCGGGAGGAGTACGGCGTGGTTCTGGGAGGCGGCCAGGGCAAGCTCGAAGGAAAGATTTTCCGCGTGGGCCACATGGGGTGGGTGACCCGCGAGGACGTCCGCGAGGCCCTCGACGTCGTGGAGCGGCTCCTGGCCGAAGCGCGGGCTGCGGCCTCGGCCTGAAGCTCCGCGCGGCTATGCAGTTTGCATGCACGTCTCCGTCCATGCATACTGCATGACGTGGACGCTCGACAGTTCCTCGCTGCCCGCCGCGCCCTCGGCCTTTCGCAGGCTACCCTCGCCCAGGCCCTCGGCGTTGACCAAGCCACCGTGAGCCGATGGGAGTCGGGAAAGGCGCGCATTCCGGGCACCGTGGAGCTGGCGCTGCAAAAGCTGAAGGAGTCGCTCTTCCCCATGCCAGCCAACAGCCGCCCCGCGATCCTCGTCGCCGACCCCATCGCCGCCGAAGGCATCGAGCTCCTCCGCTCCGTGGGTACCGTCGAGGTGCGGACCGGATTGCGTGAAGATGAGCTGGCGGCCGTCATTCCCGACTTCGCTGCTCTCGTCGTCCGCAGCGAAACCAAAGTCACCCGGCGCATCATCGAGGCGGGCCGAAATCTCGTCGTTATCGGCCGGGCGGGCGTCGGCGTCGACAACATCGACCTCGAGGCGGCCACGGAGCGGGGCGTGATCGTCGTCAACGCGCCGCAGGGGAATACCATCGCCGCTGCCGAGCACACCATTGCCCTCCTCCTCGCGTTGGCGCGCCACATTCCCGCCGCGGACGCATCCATGCACGAGGGCCGCTGGGAGCGCAGCCGCTTCATCGGCACCGAGGTGCGCGGCAAGGTCCTCGGCATTGTCGGCCTGGGGAAGATTGGCACCGAGGTGGCCCGGCGCGCCCTCGCGCTCGAGATGCGTGTCCTGGCGTACGACCCCTACGTGCCGGTGGAGCGGGCCGAACAGTTGGGCGTGCAATCGGTCGACTTCGAAACCCTGCTCCGGGAGTCCGACTTCATCTCCCTCCACGCTCCCATGACGCAGCAAACCCAGGGGCTCATCGGCGCGGCAGAGATCGCGCGGATGAAGCCCGGTGTGCGGATCATCAACGTTGCCCGGGGCGGCATCGTCGACGAGGCGGCGCTTGCAGAAGCGCTTCGCGCGGGGAAGGTGGCCGGCGCTGCCGTCGACGTCTTCACCCAGGAACCGCCCCCTCCTGACCATCCGCTTCGTCATTCGCCCAACGCCATCCTCACGCCTCATCTGGGCGCCTCGACGGCCGAAGCCCAGGAGCGGGTCGCCGTCGATGTTGCCGAGCAGATCGTCGAGGTGCTCGCTGGGCGGCCCGCCCGCTACGCGATCAACGCGCCTGCTCTGCCGCCGGAGACCCTACGCGTGCTCGGCCCGTACATGCGCGTGGGCGAGGCCATCGGCGCCATCGCCACCCAGCTCGTTCGCGGGACGATCTCCCGCATCGAGATCGACCTGTACGGGGAAGTCGCGGAGCACGACACCTCCCCGGTCAAGGCCTCAGTCATCATGGGTCTCCTCAAGCCCATCAGCGAAGAGAACGTGAACATCGTCAACGCGAGCCTGGTGGCGCAAAGCCGCGGCTGGGTCATCCAAGAGCGCCTCAACAGCTCCCACGACGTCTACGTCAACCTCATCCATCTCATCGTGCATACCAGCGACTCGACCGTGGACGTGGCGGGCACCACTCACCGCGGCCAGTTCAACCTGGTAAAGCTCATGGGCATGGATATCGACCTCGTCCCCGAACCTGGCAGCTACCTGCTGGTGTGCGATAACGAGGACCGGCCCGGCATGATCGGCAAGCTCGGCACCATGCTCGGCCAGTTCGACATCAACATCAGTTCGATGCAGGTCGGCCGCCGCGAACGGCGGGGCCGGGCAGTGATGGTGGTCGGGCTCGATGAGCGTCCTACGGACGAGCAGCTCGCCCAGATCGAAGCCATCGACGGCATCTACAACGTTCGGCTGGTGGAGCTCTAAACGCTCAGGTCGCGCAGGGCGTGGAACACCACGCCTGTAGCGAGCTTCGGGTGGAAGAAGGTCGACTTCTGGGGAAGGCGCTCGCCCCGGTCCGCGAGCGCTACGACGTCCCGAACGTCGACGGGATTGAGCAGGATCACCACGCCGCCGTCGCTGCGCTGCTCCTCCAGCGCTTCGGGTATCGTGTGGAGGTACTCCACGGCGCCGGCCCGCAGATCGTCTTCCGTCAGCCCCCAAAGCGGCCGGATGATGCCCCAGTAGGCCGCATTCGGCGGAACCGCCATCCATTCGGGGCTGCGCCCGCTCCCTGAATCCTGGGCGAGCGCAGCGGCATCGCGAAGCCTCAGAACGATAGGCTCCCGACCGAGCCCCACCGCGACCACCGTCTCCTTGCTCCTGCCGAGGCGCTCTTCGATGGCAGCCGGGTCGGCGCTGGGCAACGGCTCAGCCTCCCACCACCTGCTGAGCGTCCTTTCCCACGCAGAGGGTGCGGGCTGGGGAACGCGGCGGTGGATGGGCCGCACCAGCAGCCCGGGGTCATCGAGGGCCACGACCGCCGCCATCGCGTAGCGGGCAGGATGATCTTCGCGGAGGGGACCTTCGCGCGCCTCGACCCAGCGCTTGTAGGCCACGGCCGTCTCGTATCGGTGGTGGCCATCGGCGACGTAGAACGTCTCGGTGATGAGCGGCGCGAGGGTGCGCATCGCCGCCCGGCTCGCGGGCACGAGCCAAAGCCGGTGGACGTCGCCGTCGATGCTGCGCCCCTCCACCGCCGGAGGGGTGCCTTCGCAGGCGCCGGCCAACAGGGTGCGCAGCGCCCCCGCCCGGTCCCGCGCCAACAGAAAGACCGGGCTGAACTGCACGCCAGCTGCCTGGAGGAGCCGGAGCCGATCCTCCTTCGGGCCGGTCATCGTGTACTCGTGGGGGCGCACAGCGCCCGTCTCCCATGGCTGCGCCTCGATCCCGATGATGAGCCCGCGCCGGCGGACCAGGCGCCCTTCGTACCAGAACTCCTGTTCGTAGCAGTAGAGCGTGGGCTCCTCGTCCTGGGCCACGATCCCTGTCCGCACCCACTGGCGAATACGCTCGGCCACGGTCTCGTACCGCTCGTCGCCATCCGACGAGAGCTCGAGATGGACGGCGTTGTAGGGGCTCGCGAGGGCAAGCTCGCGCTGAAGGGCGGGACCGATGACGTCGTAGGGCGGTGCGAGCAAGGCGCCCAGGTCGCCCGCCTTCGCGGTGTAGCGCAGCCCGCGGAGCGGAAGCATCTGCGGCATCTACGGCTCCGTCCGTCGCAGTTTGAGACCGGGGTGGGTGCTCCGTACGATCGAGGGAGCTGTATGCGCCCCTATTGCGTCTTCTGCAACATCGTGGCCGGCCGCGAGCCGGCGACCATCGTCTACGAAGACGACGAGGTCATCGTCATCCAGAACATCCTCCGATGGGCGCCGGTCATGCTGCTGGCGATGCCCAAAGAGCACCGAACCCAGGCCGAACTCTGGCAGGACATCGGGCGCGTCGGCCGCGTCGCCGTGGAGTTGGGCCAGGCGCTCTGCCCGCGCGGCTTCCGCCTCCTCTCGAATTTCGGCTACGACGCGATGCAAAGCCAGGAGCACGGACACCTGCACATCGTCGGTGGTACGCATCTCGGCCCCTACGCCTGAATCTCCAGGGCGGTGCGCTGGGCAGCCAGGAGCTCGGCAATCCCTGCTTCCGCCAGGGCGAGCATGCTGTCGAGCTCCTGTCGGGTGAAGGGCTTCCGCTCGGCCGTGGCCTGCAGTTCGACGAATGCGCCCTCGCTGGTCATCACCACGTTGCAGTCCACCTCGGCGGCCGCGTCCTCTTCGTAGCACAGGTCGACCATGGGCACGCCGCCCACGATCCCCACCGAGACGGCCGCGACTTGGCCGCGGAGCACGTTCGGGATGGCACCCTGCTCCACGAGGCGCCCGATAGCGAGCGCCAGGGCCACGTAGCCTCCGGTTATCGATGCCGTTCGCGTCCCGCCGTCGGCCTGCAGGACGTCGCAGTCGATAGTGATCGTGCGCGGCCCGAGGAGCTCCAGGTCCACGACACCGCGCAGCGCTCGGCCGATGAGCCGCTGGATCTCCTGCGTTCGGCCGGTCGGACGGCCCCGCTCGACCTCGCGGGGGGTGCGGGTGTGGGTCGAACGCGGCAGCATGGCGTATTCCGCCGTCACCCAGCCGCTTTCCGTTCCGCGCAGGAACGGCGGCTGACGATCCTCGACGCTGGCGGCGCACAGGACTCGTGTCCGTCCGCATTCGATGATGCAGCTTCCCTCGGCATAGTCGAGCACGTTCGGCACGATGCGCACGGGGCGAATCTGGTCGGGCCGGCGCCCGTCGCGTCGTTCCACAGTCGGTCGCTCCGTCGGATTCGGGGTCGTGGCTCCGAGGGTACCCCCTTGCTCTGGCGCAGGCAAAGCCGCGCGGCGCTCAGCGCTCGGTCTCGACCCACACCCGGCGGCCGTCGCTGGAGACGAGCACACGGCCATGGATGTCGGTGCGGTAGATAGCGGATCCGACCCGAGCGAGCGCCCGCAACGTGGCTTCGGCCGGATGGCCGTACGGATTCCCTGCGCCAACTGAAATCACCGCGACCTCCGGAGCCGTCCCCGCGAAGAACGAGGCCCGAGACGTCGCGCTGCCGTGGTGAGGTACCTTGAGGACCTCGACGGAACCGACCGACTCGGTCAGCGCTGCTTGGGCGGCGCTCTCGATGTCTCCCGTCAGCAGCACGCGCGTTTCGCCGAAGGCGATTTCGAGCACGATGGAGGCATCGTTCGGCTCTTCGAACTCGGCACCGGAAGGCGGCCACGCCACCCTGAAGGTGACGCCGTCTGCGCTCCACGCTGTTCCGGCGGTGAGCGGCTTCGGTGGCATCACTGCGGTCAGCGCCTGCCACGCCTCCGAGGACGAAGCCTGGCCGTTCCAGGCAGCGCCTTCGCGAACCCGGTATCGCTCGGCAGCCGCCGCGCACCCTCCGGCGTGGTCGGCCTGGGGGTGCGTCACCACGAGGCGGTCGATGGTTCGGTCCCAAGGCGGCAGTACTGCCCCCAGCTCACGCAGTAGGACGAGCCCGCTCGGGCCGCAGTCCACGAGCAGGTCGTAGCCGTTCGGCGTTGTGATGAGAATTGCGTCCCCCTGGCCCACATCGAGGAACGCCACCCGGAGCCTTCCCGGCCCGCGACCGATGTCGGCCGCGGTGAAGACGGCCGCCGCGCAGACCGCCCCAGCGAGGCCGCCGACCGCGGCCCGGCGCACTGCCCGCTGAGCCCGGCCGGGCGCGCGCCCCTCGATGGGCAGGGGCCGGCGGCGTGCGGCCAAC
>DAOUCS010000090.1:0-1968 GCA_034431815.1 Dehalococcoidia bacterium | reverse complement strand
ATCGAGGGGGTCGACGCCTTCCGCCAGTGGATGCAGGACCTCCAGGACCGCACCATCGCGGAGCTCAACGGCCGCCACTTCGATATCCCGGAGCCGGTCCGCCGGATCGAAGCGATGATCGCGCCGCCCGGCGGTGCGCTGGCGATGTACTACACCGGCCCCTCCGAGGACTTTTCCCGCCCGGGCCGCACCTGGTACCCAACCGGCGGGAAGACCCGGTTCCCACTCTGGGGCGAAGTGTCCATCGCCTACCACGAAGGGGTTCCCGGGCACCACCTCGAGCGAGCCAACGCGAAATACCTGGCGGGCCAGCTCTCGCGCTTCCAGCGCCTCCTGGGCGGCACGTCCGGGTATGTCGAGGGCTGGGCGCTCTACGCTGAGCGGCTGATGGCCGAACTCGGTTACTTGGAGGTGCCCGACTACTACCTCGGCATGCTCAGGGCCCAGGCGCTCCGCGCTGTGCGCGTCATCGTCGATATCGGTATGCACCTGGAGCTGGAGATTCCGCGCGGCCAGGACTTTCACCCCGGCGAAACCTGGAACGCCGAACTCGGCCAGCAGTTCTGCAACGAACGCTCCCAATTTCCGCCCGACTTTATGCAAAGCGAGGTGGTCCGCTACCTTGGCATGCCGGGCCAGGCCATCAGCTACAAGGTCGGCGAACGCTGCTGGCTCGAAACCCGCGAGGCAGCCCGCCAGCGGCGCGGCCCGGCCTTCGACCTAAAGCAGTGGCACAGCGAAGCGCTCAACCTCGGCCCCATGGGCCTCGCCCAAATGCAGCGCGAGCTGGGCGCCATCCCCTGAGGCTTTCACCGCCGCCCCGCCGGCCGTAGACTTCCGCCCCGTGAAAGCGGAAATCATCGCAATCGGCACCGAGATTCTGCTCGGGGAAATCATCGATACCAACAGCGCCTACATCGCCCAGCGTCTGCCGGAGCTCGGTATCGACCTGTACTACAAGTCGGTGGTCGGGGATAACCTCGGCCGCATCGTCGAAACGTTCGAGCGCGCCTGGTCCCGCTCCGACCTGGTCATCTGCACCGGCGGACTCGGCCCAACCGACGACGACCTGACCCGCGAAGGCGTCGCGCGGCTGCTCAACGAAGAGCCGTACGTCGACCCCGGCCTTGAACGAAGGCTGCGCCAGTGGTTCGAAAGCCGGGGCTATCCCATGCCGGCGTCGAACCTCAAGCAGGCGTGGCTGATCCCCAGCGCGCGCGCCATCGACAATCCCCGCGGCACCGCACCCGGCTGGTGGGTCGAGCGCGACGGCCGGGTGATCATCTGCATGCCCGGCGTCCCCCCGGAAATGGAGCGAATGTGGACCCACGAGGTCCAGCCGGAGCTCGAGCGCCGTTTCGCCGGCGAAGTGCTGGTGACTCGCACGCTGAAGACGGTGGGCATCGGCGAGGGAACCGTCGATGAGATGGCCCGGCCGCTGTACAGCACCCCCGGCGTCGGCATCGGCACCTACGCCCGCGCCGACGGCGTCCACCTGCGCATCGGCGCCAAGGGCCGCACCCGCGAAGAGGCCTGGGCGCGCATCCGCCCGGTCGAAGAGGAGCTCGAGCGCATCTTCGGCGATGCCATCTGGGGCCGCGACGACGACACGTTCGAAGGTCACATCGCCGATCTCATGCACCGGGCAGGCGCCACCCTCGCCGTCATGGAATCCTGCACAGGCGGCCTGCTCTCGAGCACGCTCACCGATGTGCCCGGCGCCAGCCACTATTTCGTCGCTGGCTTCGTGACCTACCAGACGGAGCAGAAGATCGCCCTCGGCGTGCCGGCCGAGGTCATCCTCCAGCACGGCGTGGTCTCGCAGGAGACGGCGAAGGCCATGGCTGCGGCCGCCAGGGAGCGCCTCGGCTCGACCTACGGCGTCGGCATCACCGGTGTCGCCGGGCCCGACCCGCAGGACGGCGTGCCGCCAGGCACCGTCCACATTGCGGTCGCCACGCCCGACGG
>DAOUCS010000089.1:0-2363 GCA_034431815.1 Dehalococcoidia bacterium | reverse complement strand
GCTACCTCGATGCCGAGGAGCTGTTCGAGATCTCAAAGCAGGGCCTCGATTTCTACGCCGACTTCTTCGCCGTGCCCTACCCGTTCGGGAAGTACGACCAGGTCTTCGTACCCGAATTCAACTCGGGGGCGATGGAGAACGTGGCTTGCGTCACCCACAACGAGTACATGGTCTTCCGGGACCCGCCGACCACCAACCAGCGCCGCAGCCGGGCCGAGGTCATCCTCCACGAAATGGCGCACATGTGGTTCGGCGACCTCGTCACCATGCGCTGGTGGAACGACCTCTGGCTGAACGAGAGTTTCGCCACCTACATGTCCTACCTGTGCATGGAACGGGCCACCCGCTTCGATAGCGGCTGGCTGGATTTCGCATCGTCGATCAAGAACTGGGCCTACCGGCAGGACCAGCTGGTGACCACCCACCCCATCGCCGGCCGCGTCGAAGATACCGACCAGACGTTCCTCAACTTCGACGGCATCACCTACGGCAAGGGTGCCTCGGTGCTGAAGCAGCTCGTGGCCGCCATCGGCATGGACGGCTTCCGCGAGGGCATGCGCGAGTACTTCCGCCGCCACGCCTACGGCAACGCCACCCTCGCCGATTTCCTCGCCGCGCTCGAGCACGGCAGCGGGATGTCGCTCAAACGCTGGGCCGAACTCTGGCTTGAGACACCCTCGCTCAACACGATCGCGGCGGACTGGGACCCCGATGGCGACCGCATCTCGCGATTCCGATTGCGCCAGTCGGCGCCCGCGGAGTACCCCTACCTCCGCCCGCATCGGCTCGATATCGGCCTCGCGCGTGAGGAGGACGGAGCGGTGCGTGTCACCGTCGTCCCCGCTGCGATCGACGGGCCCGAAGCCGCCATCCCCGTAGCCGAGGGTCTCCCCCGACCCGACTTCGTCTTCCCGAACTACGGCGACCACGGCTACTGCAAGGTCGCGCTCGACCCGGCCTCGCTCGAGTACATTCAGCGCCACCTCGAGCGGGTCGACGACACGCTCCTGCGGCTGCAGCTCTGGGCGTCGCTCTGGAATATGGTCCGCGACCAGCAGCTCTCCTCACTTCGCTACCTCGAACTCGTCCGCGCGAAGGCACCGCTCGAGCAGCACCCCGAGCTTGTTGATTCCATTACCGCCAACGCACTCGGCGCCATCGGCCGCTACGTGCCCGAGGACCGCATCGTCGATGAAGCCCGCGCGTTCTTTCGCACCGCTGATGCCGCCCTTCGCGCCGCGCCGGCGGGCGACCTGCAGAAACTCTGGGCCCGCGCGCTCATCGGCGCCGCCGCCCACTCCGATGATGTCGCCGCCCTCCTCCGCCTTCTCGACGGCCAGGACGGTATCCCCGGGTTCGAACTCGACCAGGAGATGCGCTGGAGCATCGTGACGAAGGCCGTCGCCTACGGCCTCCCCGGCGCGGCTGAGCGGCTAGCTGCCGAGTCCGCCCGTGACCCCTCCGACCGCGGTGTCCGCGCAAAGCTTCGCGCCGAAGTCTCGGCCCCCGACCCGGCCGTCAAAGCCGCAGCCTGGGAACGCATCCTCGGCGAGGGCTACGGCTCGCTCTACCTCACCGGCGCGGCGATGTCCGGCTTCAACTGGCGCCACCAGCGCCAGCTACTGGAGCCCTACGTCGACCGCTTCTTCGTCGCGGTCGTGCCGGTCTTTCGGGAACGCGACAAGGAGTTCGCCACCGATTTCTTCCGCAACCTGGCCCCGGGCTACCGCATCGAGCAGGCAATCATCGGCCGCGCCGAGGAGGTCCTCGCTGCAGAGCCCGACCACGTGCTCCTTTCCCGCGTTGTCCGTGAGTTCATCGACGACATGCAGCGGGCGCTCCGCTGCCGCCAGTTCGCCGCAAGCGGGCGCGACGCCTGACGGGTGAGCCCACCCACAGCGCCTAGCCCTTCCGCGCCCTAGTCTAAGTTCAGCGCCCTCGTCAAGGGTTGGCAGGACCCCGCGATGTCATCGAACACGATAACTCCAATTGTCTCGCCTGGCCGCATCGCCCGGGGACTGACCGTGAACCCCCTCTCACCGGCCACCGTCGAGTGGTACCGAGCCCGGGGTGAGCTCTGGCTCCGCGAGCACGCCACCGTGACCTGGGAGCGCCCGGCCGCCGGCGTGCAGGTGTTCGGGCTCGGGACCGCGGTCCGCGTCATCGGCCGCCGAGGCGAAGGCATCGCGGCACTGCGCGAACAGGTGGCACCGCTCCTCGAGGACCTCTCCGCCGTGGCGGCGGAGTTGCCGTTCGCGCCCCGCGTCTTTGCCGTGGCGGCCTTCGACCCCGGAGCATGCCACCTCGACCCCGCCTGGGCGCCGCTCGGCAGCTACCAGGTCATCATCCCGGCCATCACCCTG
>DAOUCS010000088.1:0-11575 GCA_034431815.1 Dehalococcoidia bacterium | reverse complement strand
GAAATCGAGGCGAAGGCGCGCTCGAAGGCGGAGCCGGCGCCGGCGGTCCTGGTTCGCGCCGAGGGCTGCCGGGCCGTGGTGCGCTTCCGCAGGCGCCAGCGGGCGCTCACCCCTGGCCAGGCGCTCGTCCTCTATCGCGGGGAAGAAGTGCTGGGAGGGGGAACGATCCTCCGCGCGTGGCGCTGGGACGACGGGGCGCAACTGTGAAGATTTCGCATCGATCTGCGGCCTCGGGACTTTCCCTAGTAGACGGGGGGTGAACGCCCGCATTATCGTCGAGCCGCATATCTCGGCAGCGGATGCCGGGAAGGGAGGAGCGGCATGGCGAAGCGGCAGGTCCCGAACTCCGGTCCGTCCATCGGCCACCGGGAGACGCGCCTGTGCGACGTCTTCGATGCGGCGGGGAACTACCTCGCCTCGGCGGTGATGCGCCTGGCCGACGGCGGCGGCGCCCTCCTCCTCTCCCGGGTGGTCGGGAAAGGGAACCTCCTCGGCTACTACTTCGGCCGGGGAGGGCGTCTCGTCACGGTCGAGGCCGGCGACTTCCGCCTCCGCGGGCGGCTGCGCACGCGCTGGATGGAGCACGAACGCCTCTGGATCGTCGACCTGGAGGAGAGCGCCGCGGCGCCGGCCGCCCAGGCGTAGGGCTCAGACCCGCTGCGATTCCAACAGTTCCCGGGCGATGCGGGCGGCGGCTTCTTTGTCCCCCGGGGCGAGTTCGCCGTCGAGCACGAGGGAGCTCAGGCGCTCCTTCACGCGGGCGATCCACGGTCCGGGCGGCCGCCCGAAGAGCGCCATAAGTTCCTCGCCGGAGAGCGGGCTGCGGGCGCGGAGGAGTTCGGCCTCCTCCCGTTCGACGCGCTCACAGGCCGCTTCCAGGCGGTCGTGGTATTCGCGGTCGTCGTACGTGTGGGAGGCGTTATCGGCCCGCTTCAAGGCGAGGAGGTCGCGCCAATGCCCCCGAAGCCGGGCCATGAAGCGGCGGACGGCCTTCGGGTCGTCCGGGTCGGGGCGATCCATGTGCCGCCGGACGAGGAGGACCACGCTCTCGGCCTCGCGGCGGCCGAAGCGGAGGCGTTCGAGGAGCGCGGCAGCCAGTTCGGCGCCCACCACTTCGTGGCGGTAGAAGCCCCACTCGCCGTTCGGCTTCGGGTGGCGGACTGCCGGCTTGCCCAGGTCGTGGAGGAGCGCGGCCCAGCGGCGGAGGCGGCGCTGGTCGCTCACATCGATGGCATCGACCGTGGCCGCGGTGTGGCCCCACACGTCGAACTTGTGGAAGCGGTTCTGTTCGCAGCCCACCATCGGCTCCAATTCCGGAAGGGCGTAGCGGAGGGCGCCGGTCTCCCGCAGGTATTCGAGCCCGCGGGCCGGTTCGCGCCCTTGGAGCATGCGGTCCAGCTCGGCGGTGATGCGTTCCTGGCTGAGGGTCTCGATGAGGTGCGCGGTGGCCCGCATGCCCTCGAGGGTGCCGGGCTCGATGCTGAAGCCGAGCTGGCTCGCGAAGCGGATGCCGCGCAGGATGCGGAGGGGGTCTTCGCGGAAGCGGGTCTCCGGGTCGCCGACGGCGCGGATGATGCGGGCGGCGATGTCCTCGGCGCCGCCGAAGAGGTCGAGCCGTTCGCCGGTGAAGGCGTTCTCGGCGATGGCGTTGACGGTGAAGTCCCGACGGGCAAGGTCTTCCTCGATATTTGTCCCGAAGCGGACATCGGGCCAGCGGCTGCCGGCCGTGTACGATTCACCCCGGAAGGTGGTGATCTCGGTCCACCGTCCCTCGACGAGGATGCCGATGGTGCCGTACTTCTTGCCCACGGTGGTGACCGGCGCGCCGAGCTCCCGGGCGATCGCCTCCACCTCGTCCGGGAGGGCGTCGGTGGCGTAGTCGGCGTCGCTGCCCTTGATGCCCAACAGCTCGTCGCGGATGGCCCCGCCGACGACCCAGAGCTGGCGGCCGCGGCGGCGGAAGGCCTCGCGGAGGTCGTTGCGGGAGATGCTCACACCGCCAGTGTGGCAGAGCGGCGCAGGAAAGGGCGAGGAGCGGGCTCTAGCACTCTTCATGCGAGAGTGCTAACATCGGGGGCGAATCCCAACCCACAGGACGCACGAGGAGGATTCGCGCACCATGGCCAAGACGGCAACCAAGACGAAGTCGAAGCTCGAGCCCCTGGCCGACCGGGTCGTGATCCGGCCGCTGAAGCATGAAGAGGTCACCGCCAGCGGCCTCGTCATCCCGGATACGGCGAAGGAGAAGCCCCAGCAGGGCGAAGTGGTGGCCGTGGGCCCCGGCCGGCTCGATGACAACGGCAAGCGGGTGCCGATGGACATCCAGGTGGGCGACCGGATCCTCTACGCCAAGTACACCGGGACCGAGGTGAAGCTCGACGGCGAGGAGTACATCGTCCTCAACGAGAAGGACGTCCTCGCCAAGATCAGCGTCTAGCGGTTTCGCAGTGCGCCCCGCGGCGCGCCCGCGGGGCGCGCCATCCTCGCCCAGGGAGGAGCAGCCCATGACTGCCAAGCAGCTGCTGTTCGACGAGGCCGCCCGCAAGGCGCTCAAGGACGGCGTCGACGCCCTCGCCGATGCCGTCAAGGTGACGCTCGGGCCGCGCGGCCGCGTCGTCGTCATCGAGAAGAAGTACGGCGCGCCCAGCATCACGAAGGACGGCGTGACCGTCGCTCGCGAGATCGAGCTCGAGGACCCCTTCGAGAACATGGGCGCCCAGCTCGCCAAGCAGGTCGCCACGAAGACGAACGACGTTGCCGGCGACGGCACCACCACGGCTACCGTGCTCGCCCAGGCGATCGTCCGCGGGGCGATGAAGATTGTCGCCTCGGGCGTCAACCCCATGGCCGTGAAGCGCGGGCTCGAAAAGGCGCTGCCTGTGGCCGTCGAGGACTTGCGACGCCAGGCGCGCCCCGTCCTCACGAAGGACCAAATCGCCCACGTCGCCTCCATCTCCGCCAACGACCGGTACATCGGCGAGCTCATCGCCGATGTAATGGAGAAGGTGGGCAAGGACGGCGTCATCACCGTCGAAGAGGGCCGGGGCATCAAGTTCGAGACGGAGTTCGTCGACGGCCTCCAGCTCGACCGCGGCTACGTCTCGCCCTACTTCGTCACGAACCCCGACCGCATGGAGGCGGTCGTCGAGAACCCCTACATCATCATCACCGACAAGAAGCTCTCGTCGGTGCATGAGATCCTGCCGCTCCTGGAGAAGGTGCTGCAGGTTTCGAAGGACATCGTGTTCATCTGCGACGACATGGAGGGCGAGGCGCTCGCCACGTTGGTGGTGAACAAGATGCGGGGCACCATCAACGCCCTCGCGGTGAAGGCGCCCGGCTTCGGCGAGCGCCGGAAGGCGATGCTGGAGGACATCGCCATCCTCACGGGCGGCACCGTCATCACGGAGGAGCTGGGGCTCACCTTCGAGAAGGCGACCGTTGCCGACCTCGGCCGCGCCCGCCGGGTCGTCGCCAACAAGGACGACACGACGATCATCGAGGGCATGGGCTCTGACGAGGCCATCCAGGCGCGCATCAAGCAGATCAAGGCGCAGATCGAGGACGCAACGAGCGACTTCGACCGGGAGAAGCTGCAGGAGCGCCTGGCGAAGCTCGCCGGCGGCGTGGCGGTCATCAAGGTGGGCGCTGCCACGGAAGTCGAGCTTAAGGAGAAGAAGGCGCGCGTCGAGGATGCGCTCAGCGCGACCCGGGCCGCCGTCGACGAGGGCGTGGTGCCCGGCGGCGGCGTGGCCTACATCCGCGCCCAGAGGGCGGTGCTCGAGCTGGCGGAGAAGACCGAAGACCCCGAGGAGGCGGCGGGCATGCGGCTCCTGGCCGAAGCCTTGGAGGAGCCGACGCGGCTCATCGCCGAGAACGCCGGCCTCGAGGGCGCTGTCGTCGTCCAGCGGGTGAAGGAGCGGGAGAACCCGAACGAGGGGTGGGACGCGGAGAAGGACCGCTGGGGCGACATGTTCGAGCTGGGCATCGTCGACCCGGTGAAGGTCTGCCGCACCGCCCTCGAGAACGCGGTCTCCATCGGCGCGCTGGTCCTCACCACCGAGACGCTGGTAGCGGAGATCCCGGAGCCGCCGGCGGCGCCGCCGCCGATGCCCGACGAATACTGAGGCCGGACGCCCGTCTCCGCCGACGTCGTGCCGACGGTGCGACGGCCCCCGGAGGAGCTCCGGGGGCCGTCGGCGTCGACGGGGCTACCGCTGCTGTAGGAGGTCCCGGATTTCCCGCAGCAGCTGGATGTCCTCCGGCACTGGAACGTCCGCCGGCTCCGCGCCCCGCGCTCGGCGGGCGAAGAGCGCGTTCACCGGCTTCACGACCGCGAAGTAAACCACCGCTGCCACTGCGAGGAAGTAGACGACCGCCTCGATGAAGCTTCCGATTTCGAGCGTGGCGTCGCCGACGTCGAGGTCGATGTCGGCGAAGCTGGGCTGGCCGACGATGGCGGAGATGAGCGGCGTCAACAGGTCGGTAACTGCGGAGTCGACGACGGCGGTGAACGCGACGCCCATGACGAAGGCGATGGCTAGTTCGAGGACGTTTCCCCGGAACACGAAATCGCGGAACTCGCGCAGGAGAGCGACCATCGGAACCGAGCCTCGTCTGTGGTCGCCGGCATTCTCGGGGCGCCGAGGGGCGGCGTCAACAGGCCGATTTTCGCCGCTACCTCCACGCGGCGTAGGGGCCGGAAGCTACGGGATGGAGCTCGTCTGACCGCGGGTCGAGCAGCGACGATCTCCACACTGGCCCGCGTTTCGCTTCGCGCTGGAGAGGCCACTCCGCGGCTGTCACGCCGATGACGCCGCCGTGGAGCGCGCTCAAGCCTCGCCGAATGTGAAGGGCAGGAAGGGCGCTCCGGAGTGACGACGTCGTCGATGACGCAGCCTCCGTCGCGACCGAGGAAGCCTGGTACGTGCCAGACGAGCGTGCAGTCGTCGGCCCAGGCTGCGATTCCACCTGGTCCCCCGCCGTAACGCAGGAGGAACTCCTCGGCTGGTCGGTCGAGCTGTTCTGCGGCTCCCGAGAACAGGTCGGCGACGTGGGACGGCCAGCCCAGCACGGTCACTGCCGCGCGGGCTCCGTCGGGGGAAACCGCGATGTCCGCGACCCAGGCCTCCAGCGAGTTCGTCCTCACCGTCACTGGGAGGGTTCGCTCGCTTCCGTCGATGCCGACGAGCCGGACTTCGGGGTTCGGCCCCCAGACGGTGATGCTGCAGCCGTCGGGGAGCGAGGAGCGGACTTACACGCGGACCAGGGGAAGCAGGGAAGACTCGCGCCGGTCTGGCTCCCGCCGAGCGGCGTACCGGCGCGGGCCGCCGTCCTCGGCGACGCAGGGCGGATCGTCGACTGCGAACAGCAGCCGGTCGTCCGGACACCACAGCAGGGGAGCGCCGCCGGGTATGGCGAGGACGTCGCCGGTGTCGAGGTCAACGAGCTCCGTCGAGGGCGACTGGGCGTCCCTCGCCAGACTGGACCGTACCGGATCGTGGTGCCGGGCCTAACGCGGAACTGAACGAGGACACGGCCCCGTGAGCGCGTGAGCTCCGCCACTGGCGGGCGGGGCCCCGCCGGCCGAAGATCGAACTGCCATGGCCGAGCACGAGGAGCGACACGAGCCGGTGCCGCCCTACGGCACCGTGCTCCCCAACGGACGGGAGGAGCGCCGCTTCCTCTCCGGCCCGCAACCCCGCGGCTCGGAGCTCGCCCGCGCTCTCCGCATCTTCGCCGAATTCATGAAAGGCTTCCGCGCCCTCCACTTCGTCGGCCCGTGCGTCACCATCTTCGGCTCGGCCCGCTTCACCCCCGAGAACCCCTACTACCAGGCGGCGCGCGAAACCGGCCGCCTGCTCGCCGAGGCGGGGTTCACGGTGATGACCGGCGGCGGCCCCGGCATCATGGAGGCGGCCAACCGCGGCGCCAAGGAGGCCGGCGGGCTCTCCGTCGGCTGCCTCATCGAGCTGCCGAACGAGTACCCGAACCCCTATCTCGATAAGCTCGTCACCTTCCGCTACTTCTTCGTCCGCAAGGTGATGCTGGTCAAGTACTCCTACGCCTTCATCGTCTTCCCCGGGGGGCTCGGGACGCTCGACGAGGTGTTCGAAACGGCGACGCTCATCCAAACGGGGAAGATCGAGAACTTCCCCGTGGTGCTGTTCGGCAGGGAGTTCTGGCGGCCGCTCATCGACTTCATGCGCGATACGCTCCTGCGCGAGGGCACCATCGACCCCGCCGACCTGGCCTCGCTGGCCATCACCGACTCGCCCCGGGAGGCAGTGGACTTGGTGCGGGACACGGCCATCCAGCGATTCGGACTGACCTACGGACCGCGCGCCCGCCCGCGATGGTTCTTCGGCGAATGGATGCTCCGCTGAGGGGCGAGCCCCTTTCGACAGTGCATTCGGGCGTCGAGTGTTCGAATGAGGACGGAATCCAGAAGGGTTGCCTGGGAGCGGGCCATTGTCTCCGGTGCGGGTGCTGTGGGGCCTCGTCCTGCGGGCCGCAGTTGGCGGATCGCTGGCGGGTTTCGTCGCGAGGGCCGTCGCTTTCGCTGCCTTCCTGCCCGTCGCTGCCGCTCTCGCCGCACCGCCAGCGGTGGCGGTGCCGGCAACCGCTCTCTCCGCTGCCGCAGGGGCGACCACTGCCGGATTCGCGTGCTCCCTGGCCACACGCCGAGCCTTCCGGGAAGTGCGCAGACTGCTGGCGCTCGCGGAGCGAGGGGAGCCGCTGCCCCGCGGCGGCTTGGCGCTCGCCGAGGTCCGAGATGCGGGCCGCGCCATCCTGGCCATAGCAGAGGCGTACCGGAGTTCGGCGGACGCGCTCGTACATCAGGCGTACCACGATCCGCTGACCGGACTCCCCAACCGCGCGCGGTTCCTCGCGGCGCTGAGACAAGCGCTCCGCGACGCCGGTCCGAATGAGCAGGTGGCGATCCTCCTCTTCGACTTGGACCGCTTCAAGCTCATCAACGACAGCCTCGGACACGGAACGGGCGACCGGCTGCTGGTGGTGCTCAGCCGGCGCCTCCAGCGACTGATGGCGCCTCACCGTCTCCTCGCCCGACTCGCCGGGGACGAGTTCGTGCTGCTCATCCGCGGAGAGCGGGCCGAGGCCGAGGCGATCGAGTGTGCGCGTGCGGTCCTGGCGGCCTGTGAGCGCCCCTATTCGATCGACGGTCACGACCTGGTTGCCACCGCGAGCGTTGGCGTCGCCGTCGGCGTGCCAGGTCGCGATACAGCCCAGGACCTGCTGCGCCACGCCGACATCGCGCTGTACCGGGCGAAAGAGGAGGGACGGGGGAGATTCGCGCTCTTCGTGGAGGAATGGGAGGAGCCGGCCGAGGAGCGGCTGACCCTAGAGGCGGGGCTGCGACGAGCGGTGAAGCGCGGGCAGTTGCGGCTCCACTACCAGCCGATCTACCGGTTGGCCGATGGCCTCGTAGCGGGATTCGAAGCGTTGCTGCGCTGGCATCATCCACACCGGGGCGTGCTGACGCCGGCGCAGTTCCTCGAGCTCGCCGAGGAGTCGGGGGAGATCCTGAAAATCGGACGCTGGGTCATCGAGGAGGCCGCGCGGCAAGCGGTCGAACTGCGGAGCGCCGTCCCAGCGGCAGGGCCGGCGCCCGTCGTCTTCGTGAACCTCAGCGCCACGGAGTTCTCCCAGCCCGGCTTGGCCGGGATCGTCCGGGCCGCACTGGCCCGCTCGGGAGCGGACCCGGCGGTGCTGGGGATCGAAATCACCGAGACCGTGCTCATGCGGGACGTGTCCATCGCTGCCGAGAACCTCGCCGAGCTCCGCGCCTTAGGCGTCCGCGTCGTCATCGACGACTTCGGCACGGGATACTCGTCACTCTCCTATCTCGAGCTCCTACCCGTCGACGGGCTGAAGGTCGACGCGTCCTTCGTGGCCTCCCTCGGCCGAAGCGAACGCGCGACCGCCATCGTGCAATCCGTGGTACAGCTTGCCGAGGGGCTCGGCCTGACCGTCACGGCGGAGGGGGTCGAAAGCCCGGAGCAGTCAGCCTTGGTGCGGGAAGTCGGCTGCACCTTCGCCCAGGGCCGGTACTTCGCGCCGGCGATGGAACCGGCGCGGCTCCGGCGGTTCCTCGGCCGGAGGGCGCTGCGGCGGGCGGTCTAGCGGCCGAAGAGGCCGATGAGCTCGCCCCAGGCGAGGACCTTCCCCTCCAGCGCACCGAGGACCCGCCCGGGCTCCGCTCCCGAAGGCACGTCGAGGGGCTCGCGCAGGGCGTACACGCGGAAGCGGTAGCGGTGCGGCTCATCGCCTTTGGGCGGGCAGGGGCCCGCCCAGCCGTTCCGGCCGAAGTCGTTGCGCCCCTCGCGCACAGCCGGGGGCAGGGTGCCGCTGCTGCTCGCTCCGGCCGGCAGGCTGGTGTCGGATGGGGGCAGGTTCCACACCGTCCAGTGGACGAAGATGCCGCCCGGCGCGTCGGGGTCGTCGACAACGACCGCATAGGCTGCGGTGCCAGGCGGGCCGCTCTCCCAGGCGAGCGGCGGAGAGCGGTCGGCCCCCTCGCAGGTGAACTCCACGGGGATCGAGGAGCCGTCTTCGAAGGCAGCGCTGCTCACGGCGAGCGTCCGCTCCGGAAGGGGAAGGTCGCGCCCGCTGCCGCCCCCGCCGCACGCCACCACGACCACGGCCGCGGCGATGGCCATGAGGCGGGCCGAGGTCGGGACACGTCCTGGGGGCCGGAACATCGTCCTCGAGGAGTCTAGCACGGCTCGGAACGCCTCAGCGCAGGACCCAGGCGGCGAGCAGACATGTGACGGCAGCGAGAGGGGCGCCGAATTTGAAATGTTCCCAGAACCGGAGGCGTTCCCCCTCGCGCCGGGCGGCCTCGGCCACGATGGGGTTCGCGACCGAGCACAGGAGGGTGAGGTTCCCCGCCAGCGTCGATGCGGTCGGCAGGAGGAGCCAGCGCGCTCCATCGCCAGGGGGCACGAGCCGGGCCAGCAGGAGCGCGACGGGCACGTTCGAGATGACGTCGGAGAGCCCAGCGGCGAGGAGCGCGGAGGCGGGGGTACCGCGGGCCATGTTGGCCGCGAGCGCGAGTACGCCGAGCTCGTCGACGCCCCGAGTCACGACGAACAGCCCTCAGAAGTGGTGCTCCCAATCGACCAGCTCCAGAAGCGTTCGGAGCGAACGCGGCGCGAGACGAGCAGGATCGCCGCCGTGACGAGAGCGCCTTCGGCATAGGGCGAACTGAAGACGAACGCCGCGAGTATTCTCGCGGCGAGACCTCCTCTCCGGGCGAGCCAGCGGTGCACCCGATAGCGGAAAGGCCGCCCGTGGGCGACTGGAGCCATGGAGCGCACTTCGGGAAGGAGAAGCCAGAGCCAGGCGGTCTCGAGGAGGAGGCTGGCGGCCGCGACGGGTAGGAGTTCCGTCGCGAAGTGGCCGTAGGAAATCCCAGAGAGGGCGCCCACGACGATGTTCAGCGGGTTGCCGTTGACCATGGCGACGGAGCCGATGTTCGTTGCCGCAGCGAGCGCCAGCAGGTAAGCCAGCGCGCGGGGACGCGGTACGCGCGGGCAGCCAGCACCACCAACGGCGCGAGCATTATGGCCATCGTATCGTTCAGAAAGACAGCGGAGAGCGCCGTGTACCACCGACGAGGACCATAAGGAACGCGAAGGAGACGAGCGTGACGGCATCGAGCGCCGCCCAGGCTTCCTCGAGGTCGAGCAGCCCGAGCGCGGCCAGCAGGGCTGCGCCCGCGACCGCGTGATGGCCGACCGGTCCATGCGCACGCCTGGCAGGAAGCCAAGCACTACCCGTGGAGGCGACAGCCAACACGGCTCCCGCTGCTGCTTCGCTCACGCTCACGCGCGGCTGTCGTGCGGCGGGAATCGCGTTGGCGCAGCTGCCGCTGACGCGGCGTCCCCTCAGTCGCGCAGACGGAAGCTCTCGCCGATGCGGTCGAAGACCGGTTCCCTCTCCGCGCGTCGCTCCCATTCCGCGGTGAGCCAGAGGGCGTAGACGCGCGAGCTGTCCTTCGGGCGGAAGGCCCACAGGATTTGCAGCAGGTCGAAGCCGAAGGCACGTGTGCGGAGCGACGCGCGGATGGCCGGGATGCCTGCGACCGTGCGTTCCTCCACTGCCAGGATCTCGGCCTCCATCGCTGCCTTCAGGTTCTCCAGGTCTCGTTCGACGACTTCGCGGAGGGGCGTGCTGGGAGCAGCCGAGAAGGTGGAAAGGTTGAGGTTGGTGATGAAATCGAGGCCGGCTTCGGCGTCGGACAGGTCGAAGGCAATCATGTCGAAGGCGCTCGCCCGGCGCTCGATCTGTGCCCACAGCTCCTCGTAGCCGGGGTAGTTTTCGCGGAGCGAGGCGAGCAGGCTGGGGAGCTCGTCCTCGGCCGCGGCAGCCCGCCAGCCGGGCGGCAGCGCGATCCGGTAGGTGTCGGTTTGGTGGATATCCCATCCTTCAGCGGCAGGCATGCTGCCGCTCCCGCCGCAGGCAGCGGCGAGCAAAAGCCAGGCTGCTGCGATGGAAAGCGCGGAGGGACCAACGTGGGCGCTCACGTTCACATCCTCTGACGTTGGGGTCGGCGCCCGGGGCGGTCCGAGCGCCGCTGCGGTATTCGTACCACGGCGGCGACCTACGCAGCAGGCTGGAAGCAGCGCCGCGATCGTCAGGGGACGGCCTCGCTCACGGGGACCAGGGTGAAGCCGCGGGCGAGCAAGCCGTCGAGGATGGCGGGCAGCGCGGCGAGCGTCTCGTAGCCGCCGAGGTGCATGAGGACGATGGAGCCGCCCTGGGCTTGGCCGACGACCTTGGCGGCGATCTCCGCCGCCGTGGGGCCTCCCTCCGAGACCGGCCGCCAGTCGATGGTGTCGATGTCCCAGAGGACCGTCTGGCCATACCCCATACCGCGGCGAGCACGGCCTCGTCGACGCCTCCGAAGGGTGGGCGGAAGCGGGGACGCATGGCGAGCCCGGGGGCGGCCGCGGCTACCGCCCCTCCGTGCGGAGGAGTTCGCTGCGGATGGCGTCGGCGTCCAGCTTCCGGAAGTCGGGATGGGAGTAGCTGTGGTTTCCCAATTCGAACAGCTCGGGGTGTGCGGCGACGAGGGCCACGACCTCCCGTCCTGCGTCGGTGTTCGGGCTTTCGACCATCGCACCGGTGATGAAGATGGTGGCGGGCACGCCCCGGGCGATGAGCCAGCGCATGATGTCGAGTGCGGGCTCGACGCGGCCGCCCATGTCGAAGGTGAGGGCCACCACCCTGCTGGCGCGGTCGCCGTGGCGGATGAGGGTGCTCGGGTTGGGAGCGTCGGGAGAGGGCGTGGGCACCGTGGCCGAGGGGATGATGAGCACCATGCCGGTCTCGATGCGGTTCGGGTCGGCGATGCCGTTGCGGGCGGCGATGGCATCGGCGGTTGTGCCGAAGCGGCGTGCGATGGAGAAGAGAGTGTCGCCCGGCTGGACGGTGTAGGTTCTCTCCTCCGGGGCAACCGTCGTCGAGGAGCTTGGGGAGGGGGACGGTTTCGGCAGCGGTGCGGCCGTCGAGGCAGGGGCGGAGGGTGAGGCAGTGTCGCGGGGAA